>PKTO01000225.1 GCA_002869095.1 Clostridiales bacterium | reverse complement strand
TCAACATTTTCCTCCTTGAAATAGCAAAACGCCACAGCGGTAACTATTTCAAATTCAGTTGGATGCGCATTACCTTCGAAAATCAACTCGTCTACTTTCTCCTTGACCCGCTGGGTCAATTCGGCAAGCCTTTCATTTTCTATCGGATTTCCGTTTATCTGAATTCGTTCATTGAACACCTCAAGATATGGTGATGTGTAAAGCCCCACCCTGTATCCCGCTTCATAAAGAACCGAATTCATAAATGCGCATGTCGACCCCTTTCCATTGGTGCCGGCAACATGGATCACTTTGAGACCCACCTGGGGATTGTCCAACTTGAAAAGGAGCTTTCTTATGTTTTCCAATCCCAACTTGCTTCCAAATCTATAAGTGCCGTGTATATATTCAATAGCTTCTTTGTAATCCAAACCAACACCACCTCAAATATTCTTTCGATTTTGGAACAGGAAATCAAACCCTGAAAAGCGTTAATAAGCCGGATGGAATCCGGCTTATCAATATGGCTGGATGATTTGCAATCTTATGTCGCCGTTTGATTGCTTTAAGGCTTAAAGCTTATCCTTTACCATCTCAATCCTTTCTTCTATTTTATCATACATATCCTTGAATTTCCTTTTTTTCTCCCTTTCCTGTTCCACCAGAGCTTCCGGGGCTTTCTTTATGAATCCTTCATTCACAAGCTTTTTGGATACCCTTTCAAGCTCTTTCTCTACTTTTGCCTTTTCTTTTGAAAGCCTTTCCATTTCCTTTTCATAATCCACCAAATCGTCCATGGGAATGAATATTTCAACGCCTTCGAATATTGAGGTTGCCGAATCCGATTCTATTTCTTCTTTCGATTCTTTGAAATCAACCTCCGTAACATTTGCCAGAGAAAGTACGGTTTCCATGTTCTCATTTATCGTCGCCTTTTCATAATCCCCCCCAATAAGCACTATGCGAACTTTTTTTGAAGGTGCGACATTCATCTCCGCCCTTGTGTTCCTCACGCTCTTTATTACACCCATTACAAGGCCCATTCCTTTTTCAGCCGCCTCATTGGCAAATCCCGATTCTTTCCCGGGCCAGTCCTGAAGCATTATGCTTCCGTCTATGCCGGGCAGATGCTGCCAGATTTCCTCTGTGATGAACGGCATGAATGGATGCAGGAGCTTCAACAGGTCTTTAAGCACTTTCAGTATGACTGCCTGAGCCTGCCTCTTGGCTTTTTCATCATCTCCGTAGAATCTTGATTTGGCGAGCTCGATGTACCAGTCGCAGAACTCGTTCCATATGAAGTCGTAAAGCTTCTGTGCCGCCAATCCAAGCTCAAACTGCTCAAGATTGCCTGTTATTTCCTCTCCAACTTTTTCGGTCCTTGAGAGTATCCACGCATCCGGCATCGATAAATTGCTTCTGTCTATTTCATATTCGTCTTCGAGATTCATCAGCACGAATCTTGAAGCGTTCCAAAGCTTGTTGGCAAAGTTCCTGCTTGCCTCGACCCTTTCCATGTAAAACCTGAGGTCGTTTCCTGGCGAATTGCCCGATGCAAGCATGAATCTCAGGGCATCCGCCCCATAAAGGTCGATTACTTCCAAAGGATCTATCCCGTTGCCCAGGGATTTGCTCATTTTCCTTCCCTGGTCGTCACGCACAAGCCCGTGCACAAGAACATATTTGAACGGGCGTTCATTCATCTGCTCGTAGCCTGAAAAAGCCATTCTTATTACCCAGAAGAAAATTATGTCATATCCAGTGACCAATACATCTGTGGGATAAAAATACTCAAGATCAGCCGTCTTGTCGGGCCAGCCCAGTGTCGAAAACGGCCAAAGTGCCGATGAGAACCATGTGTCGAGGACATCCTCGTCCTGAACCAGATTTGAGCTTCCGCATTTTGTACATTTTTCCGGCGCCTTTGACGCAACAATTGTCTCTCCGCAGTCCTGACAATAATAGGCAGGTATTCTGTGTCCCCACCAAAGCTGTCTTGAAATGCACCAGTCCCTTATGTTTTCAAGCCAGTGCATGTAAACCTTCTTGAATTTCTCGGGCACTATTTCAATATCATTCTCATTTGCCGATTCGATGACCGGCTTGACCAGCTCGTCCATGTGGACAAACCACTGCTCCGACACAAGAGGCTCCACCACGGTGTGGCATCTGTAACATGTTCCCACATTGTGCTGGTGTTCAACCGTCTTTACAAGGAAACCGGCCTCATCCAGATCGGCAACGAGAGCTTTTCGGCACTCGTACCTGTCCATGCCCTCGTATTTTCCGGCATTCTCGTTCATTGTCGCGTCTTCGTTCATTACATTGATCTGCTCAAGATCATGCCTCTGACCCACTTCGAAGTCGTTGGGGTCGTGTGCAGGGGTTATCTTTACGGCTCCGGTCCCAAAATCCATGTCTACATACGAATCGGCAATTACCGGTATTTCCCTGTCTATAAGCGGGACTATTACAGTCTTTCCGACTAGTTCACTGTATTTTTCATCTTTCGGATTCACAGCTATCGCGGTGTCTCCAAGTATTGTTTCCGGTCTGGTGGTAGCTATCTCGATGAATCCGCCGCCATCCTTCATCGGATATCTTACATGCCAAAAGTTGCCCTTATGCTCCTCATGCTCGACTTCAGCGTCCGAAAGGGACGTCTTGCAGTCCGGGCACCAGTTTATCAGCCTGTTGCCCCTGTATATGTGGCCTTCCTCGTACAGCTTGACAAAAACCTCGGTTACAGCCTTGTTGCAGCCCTCATCCATGGTGAATCGTTCTCTCGTCCAATCGCACGACGAGCCCAATTTTTTCATTTGCTCCACAATGCGGTCTCCGTACTCAGCTTTCCATTCCCAAGCCCTCTCCAGGAATTCCTCCCGGCCTATCTCATCCTTGCTTTTTCCCTCATCCTTCATTATTTTCTCGACTACCTTTACCTCCGTAGCTATGCTTGCATGGTCTGTACCGGGAAGCCATAGGGCTTCGAAACCCTGCATGCGCTTGAAACGAATCAGGATGTCCTGTATGGTCTGGTCCAGGGCATGGCCCATGTGCAGATGCCCCGTAATATTTGGGGGAGGCAAAACGATTGTAAAAGGCTCCTTGTCCGGATTTGGCCGGGCCCCAAAGTTTCCTTCACTTTCCCACTGGCGGTAAAGCCTTTCTTCAAACAGCTTCGGATCATATTTTTTTTCGAGATTTTTATCGCTCATTTCCCATACTCCCTTTCTTTATTGTTGGTCCGTATCTGGCCATTATAACTTCATCTTCATATCTTCCTTCCTTTATGGAAGCGTATTTCTTGACTCCTTCCCTGACAAATCCCAACGACTCGTACATGCCTATGGCCTTTTCGTTGTCCGCATACACCTGAAGTTCCAAACGCGGAAGCATAAGCCACTTGTCGGCCAGGTCCAGTATTTCTTCCATGAGCATGGTCCCAATTCCTATGCCCTGGAATTTATTCGAAACCATTATCCCAATCGTCCCGACATGCCTCTTGCGTGGTCGGGTGTCCACAGAAAGTCCCGCCATGGCAACTGCCTTGTTTTCAACTTCGGCTACATACAAGTGGGTTTCTGGACCGGCGCCGCTTATAAAAGAATTTGTTTGGGTTATCCTTTCACTGCCGAGACTCAGTATGTTCTCAATCACGCCCTTCTGCCGCCTGATTTCATTGATTGCTTCCGCATCATTTTCACATGGAGGCCTTATAATAACGTTCATCAAATCACCACCTTGTTAGTCAAAAATATAAAAACCCCTCGTCCTTATAAGGACGAAGGGTTCGCGGTACCACCTTAATTCCGGTCGTTTTAGACCGGCACTCAAAATCTTTAACGGGATTATCCGGTTTCCGCTAATGTTTTCACGGAAACGCCTCAGAAGCGACCTTCAGCCTGCATTGTCATGGGAAATCTCGCAGCCGGTGAATCTCCCTCTCTTGATGATTATAGACCTACTCCTCTTCTTCTCGGGCGGTTATTGATTTTTTACATTATAAGCTATAATACCCTCAACAGTCAAGCGGTCAAGCCTCTTATGACAATAAAATAATGCTTTCTAAAGCATGCCTTTGTACAATGGGAATCTCGAGCTGATTTTAACAGCTTCTTCTTTTACATCCTTTATTGCTTCTTCATTGTCTATGTTTTCGGCCACCCTGTTCATGAGTCCGGCTATTTCTGCCATGTCCTCTTCCTTGGCGCCCTTTATGGTCATGGCTGTAACCCCGATCCTGACTCCGCTTGTAACCATAGGCTTTTCAGGATCGTTTGGAATCATGTTCTTGTTGACTGTTATTCCTGCCGATTCAAGGGCAAGGTCGAATTGCTTTCCAGTCAGTCCTTTTGGCCTGAGGTCTACAAGCAGCAGATGGTTGTCCGTGCCCCCGGTCACCATCCTGAAGCCGAAGCCTTCAAGATGCTTTGCAAGCGCTTTTGCATTCTTGACCACTTGCTCCATGATCTCCCTGTACTCTTTCGTTCCGGCCCTCTTGAATGTGAATGCCTTGGCTCCCATTATATGCATATGCATGGACCCCTGAACTCCGGGAAACACGGCTGAATCGATTTTCCTTGCCAGTTCATTTTTGCAGAGAATGAATCCTCCCCGCGCTCCGGCAAGAGTTTTTGTGGTCGTTCCCGTTACAACGTCGGCATATGGAACCGGAGATGGATGCACTCCGGCGGCGACAAGTCCGGCTACATGAGCCATGTCGACCAGGAAGTAGGCTCCTGCCTCGTGGGCGATTTTTGATATTCGCTCATAGTCAATGAATCTTGGATAAGAGCTGGCTCCCGCAATTATGATTTTAGGACTGTGCATCTTGGCCAGTCTTTCTATTTCATCATAGTCAATTGTCTCAGTTTCGGAATTGAGGCCATAAGATACTGAATTGTATATTTTCCCTGAAAAGTTGACGCTGCTCCCATGTGTAAGGTGTCCCCCATGGTCAAGCTTCATTCCCAATATGGTGTCTCCCGGCTTTATAAGCGCCGCGTACACACTTTGGTTTGCCTGCGATCCGGAATGCGGCTGTATGTTTGCGTGGTCCGCTCCATAAAGTTCTTTTGCCCTTTCGATTCCCAGTGTCTCGATTTTATCTATTGCCTCATGTCCTGCATGGTAGCGTCTTCCCGGAAACCCTTCCATCGTCTTGTTTGTCAATATGCTTCCCTGTATCTCCATTATTTCCATGGGCACGAAGCTTTCCGAAGCTATCATCTCGATACCGGATTTCTGCCTTTCCATTTCTTCTTCAATGTACTTATGCAACACTGCATCAGAATTCTTTAAATTATCAAGCATGCTACCCCTCCCAAAATTCTATTTACTCCATTTTACCTCAATGCGCAGACAGTGCTATTATCTATATTCACATTCTTTTAAACAAATGGCAGATTATGAGATATTTTTTCTATAATTTGCCTTTTTCCATCATGTATTCCTTAGGCGTCATTCCCACCTGTTTATTGAAATTCTTGTAGAAATGATTCAAGTTGTTGTATCCTATTTTAAACGCGACTTCCTTGATTGAGAATTTTGAGCTTCTCAGCAAATTTTTCGCCTCATTTATCCGAATCTCATTTACATAGCTAATAAAGCTTTTGTTTAAATATTTCTTGAAAAGCCTCGATATCTGCTGCGGGCTTGTATGGAAATCCTTGGCGCATTCTTTGAGAATTATCTCTCCGCTGTAATTCGAATTGACATATTCCACCATACTGTTAAAAAGCTCGTTGTCTGTAAAATGATAGCCTAAAGCATTCTCTATCGCATCGGCAAATTGCTTTTGATCTATGGGCTTGAGCAGGATATCTTTCGCCCCCAAGCGTATTGCGGCTTGCGCATATTCAAAATAGTCGTACGCCGTCACAATGATCACTTTTATTTCACCCTTGTACTTGTCTTTAATTCTGTTCATGATGTCTATGCCGTTCGTTCCAGGCATTTGGATATCCAAAAACACGATATCCGGATTCATTGTCTCTATGGCGTTCCACCCATTTTCTCCGCTGTTGAAAAAGCCCGCAAGTTTTATCGGCATGCACAGTGAATTCAGCAAATATTCGATAACTGAAAATGAAGCCCTTTCGTCGTCAATCACTATTGCCTTTATCATCCCGCCACCTACACTTCCGGAATCGAAATCTTTATTTTTGTTCCGACTCCCTCTTCACTTTCTATCTCGAATTTCACATTTTCGCCATAAATTCTTTCCATCTTAGTCATAATCATAGCCAGCCCGCTGAAGCGGCCCTGCCCTTTTATCAGATTTTCCATGATTTCTTTTTTCCGTTCTTGGGACATTCCGCATCCGTTGTCCTCGATGTTCAAAACAAGAAATCCGTCCCTGTACTCGCATGATATGTCGACTCTCATTTTTTCTGTTTTGTTTTTAAAACCATGCTTGAAAGAATTCTCGACAATAGGCTGCAGAAAATTGAATGGAACCTCGAACAGGAGCTTTTCACATTTTTCCGGTATTGTATAATCAAACCTGTTGTCGAATCTTATCTTCTGAAGGTTCAGGTAATCTTCGACATGCTTGATTTCCTCGTAAAGAGCTACTCCCTTCTGTCCTTCGTTCATTGAATATCTGAACATCTTGGACAATCTTATTATGGCTTCATATGTCTTTTCTGATCCGTCCTCTATTGCAATTCCGGCAATAGCGCTCAATGTGTTGAACAGGAAATGGTTGTTTATCTGTATATTGAGGATCTTGCTTTCCGTTTTTTTCAGGGTATGCTCAAGTATCATTTTCTTTTCGACCTGTTCTTTTATTAAAGCGTCTTTGACAATGAATTGACGGTCGGTTTCAATCAAGGAAAGATAATCCTGTATGCTTCTCTGAAATTTCAGCATCAGCCTCAAAAGCGAATTCATGCTGCTTACGGACCGCTCGTAGGGAAGCTCGAACAAAGTTTTCTCTTCAATTATTCTATTGGCTTCTCTCACATGCCCCCCGCGGATAAAACCTACAATATTGTCTCCGTATGCTATTGGAAGATAAAACACCGTTATTCCATAGCGGCATACGAAGGATGTGTGTTCAAAAAAATGAGGAGGCTTGTATTCGTCTTCTATGTTGTACAATTCGCAATTGAAAATATTCTCATCCATTTTGCATGCTTCTCGGCAGAATTCCGGAATAAACTCGCTTTTGACAACAATGTCTCCGTCCATGTCAAAAACAGTAATAGGAAGATTGAACGGCTTTAGCAGCGAATCGTAAAAGTCCAATATCACATCTTTTATCATCATGAGACTGAAATCTTCAGGCAGTTGAAATTTAAGGTTCACAGGCTTCTTTCGATTGATTATTTGTTTGTCGTCGAAATTTACAGGGATTGATATAAGGAGTTCGACGAGCTTGTCGCTTCCGGTGTTGATTGTTTCATGCATATCCCCGGGATTCATGTGAAAAACCATTCCCTGTTTCAAGTCTGAAACTTCGTTGTTTATTATTTGCCTGCCCGAACCCGAAATGACATATATAAGCTGTTCGTCGCTGTAATGGACATGCTTGTTCTGTCTCTCGCCCGGATTTATGCTTATTATACCTATGTCCATCGCTGTATACGGATTTTTCCCCGACTCGTATATCCACTCGATTGTTCCCCACTCGAATTTCTGCAAACGGTCATTTTTCATAATATCCCTCTTTTGAAAAGCATTTTATCTTTCATCTAACCATTGCCGCTTGGGGCGGCATTCAATACCGCCCGCAATTTGATTCTATCACTTGTCCCATAAAAATTGCATGCTCATTTTTCGATGGTTCTCGAATTTTTTTCGAGGAATGCAAGATACTCCTCTTTTGTCATTTGGGGTTCAAATTTTTCTATAATCGCATTTGCAGCCTCGGCTCCGTCGTAAAGCAAGTCGATTATTGTCATGGCCAATGTTTTTGAAGAAAGAATATATGCAGTTTCGGGATCAACCACTTTGAATTCCCTTGTATGGAGGTTGCCCTCGACGCCTCCTATGAATGGATGCAAGGCCGGCATCAAATGGGATACGTCCCCAAAATCAAATGAGCCGGTAAAGTCCGCGCCGTCAACAATTTGTTCAGTAGAAACTATTTCCGCGGCATTAGCCTTGAAAAGCTCGTCCATATCCGGCGTTCTAAGCAAGGGCAGATAACCGGGAGTCTCAATTATTTTTACGTTCGCACCAACAGCATAAGCTCCGGCAATGATAGCTCTGTTGACTTTTTCGTTAGCCTGGTCTATCCCCTTTATGGTTCTTGCCCTGACATAGGTTTCCATTCGAACATCGGCAGGGACGACATTTACTATGTCTCCTCCCTTTGTGATTATCGGGTGGACCCTGACCCTGTCTCCGTCCGGAAAAGTCTCTCGTTGGACATGTATGTTGTTTATTGCTATCATGGCCGCATTCAGGGCATTCACGCCCTGCTCCGGCGCGCTTCCCGCATGGGCTTCCTTGCCTATGAAGTTGACATTCTTGCCTATGAATCCGTTTCCAACCGCCCCTACAATCACCTTTTCCCCTTCCGGCATATTCAAAGCGTGCATCATAATGGACATGTCGACATCGTCGTAATATCCCCGCTTTATCAATTCC
>PKTO01000273.1 GCA_002869095.1 Clostridiales bacterium | reverse complement strand
GAGGGTGAAAACTCTGTTAATATTTAATGGGTTAGCAAACAAGAAACCATCACATATAAGGAAGGTGTAATCATGTCAACAGTAGTTATCACCGGAGCGCAATGGGGCGACGAAGGAAAAGGCAAGGTAATCGATTTTCTGGCGAGCCAATCAGATGTTGTCGTTCGCGGACAAGGTGGAAACAATGCCGGACACACGGTTGTAGTCGGAGACAAAAAGTATGCTCTAAGGCTGATTCCGTCGGGCATTTTGAACCCAAATGCAATAAATATAATCGGCAATGGAGTCGTTCTTGATCCGGAAGGATTTCTAATAGAAGTTGAAAAGCTTGAAAAAGAAGGCATTTGCACCAAAAATATAAGAATAAGCGACAGAACCCACCTTATTTTCCCATACCACAAGGGATTGGACGATTTGGCCGAACGTTCCCGCGGGGACAAGCAAATCGGAACGACAAAAAATGGAATCGGCCCCTGTTACATGGACAAGGTTGAAAGAAGCGGAATAAGAATCTGCGACCTGATGGATGAAGAGGTGTTCAGAGAGAAACTCTCACTTCAGCTCAAGAGAAAGAACAATGTTATACAAAAGATATATGGAGGAGAACCCTTCGACGAGGGAAAAATGGTAGAAACTTATCTGGAATATGCCGAAAAGCTCAGGCCATATGTGGAAGACACAACGGTGAGGCTTTATGATGCAGTGAAAGCAGGCAAAAAGGTTCTTTTCGAAGGCGCGCAAGGAACCCTTCTCGATATCGATTTCGGAACATACCCGTTTGTGACCAGCTCGCACCCGATCTCCGGAGGCTTCGCTGTAGGAACCGGGATAGGACCGAACATGATAGAAGAAGTCTTGGGAATAGCAAAAGCCTACACAACAAGGGTCGGCAAAGGGCCTTTTGTTACGGAGCAGGACAATGAAACCGGAGACATCATACGCAAAGCCGGAAACGAATTCGGTACGGTCACCGGAAGGCCGAGGCGTTGCGGTTGGTTCGATGCGGTAATGGTTAGATATTCTGCGAGAATAAACGGAATGACATCAATAGCCCTTATGCTTCTTGATGTCCTTACGGGAATAGATGAACTCAAAATTTGCACCGGCTATGAAATAAGAGGTGAAAAAGTGGAGCATTTTCCTGCCAGCCTCAAGGACTTGGCGGATGCCGCGCCTGTTTATGAAACATTCGAAGGCTGGAAAGAAGATATAACAGGGGCCCAAAGCTTTGACGACCTTCCTGAAAACGCGAAGAAATATGTCAACAGGATCGAGGAACTGGTGGATGTTCCAATCAAGATAGTGTCCATAGGACCCAAAAGAAGCCAAACAATCGTTCGCGACAGTATTTTCAGATAGGAAGAACAGCATGCAGATGCAGTGAGCAGTTTGCAGTGGGCAGTAAAAGATTGAAGGACAGATGTCAGATATCAGTTGTCAGATGTCAGTTGTCAGATATCACAAAGAACAAAGATAAAGGCAAAAGACAAGAGCATTTTGCGGAATTCGTCGCGCATAAAAAAACATTAAAAAGAGCCTACGGGGTAAATGACCGGATGGCTCTTTTGATTTCTAATTTTCAAGTTATTTTTTGCCAAAGGCTACCTGTGCTTTTTCGACTGGGACACCAAGCGCAAATCCCTTCCGAAAAACTCGAGAGGGGTGTAATACGCGTTTATTCTTGAAGAAATCCTGTGGCTGTAGACCTGGGAGATGTCCAAAGGAGAAAGATTCGTCGATATCACGGTTTTTTTCGATGAAAGGAGCCTTGAATTCAGTATGTTGAAGAGTTCGGAATTTGTGAAGGCGTTTGTCATTTCGGTTCCCAAATCATCGATTATAAGCAGGTCCGCATCAAACAAAAGTTCGTATGCCATCTCGACGGCCAAATCCTTTTCCCGGGAAAACTTGTGTTTTTCGAGTATTTCAAGAATTCTGAAGGATGTCTGATAAACCACGATATGCCCCTTGTCTATGAGGGCTTTTGCTATGCAATTGCACAGAAAGGTTTTTCCGAGTCCGGGTTGTCCGTAAAGGATCAGGTTTTTTTCCCTGGGATTTCCGAAATTCAGTGTGAAGCTCTCGCATATGCTCAAATTCTGGCTTATGTTTTGTCTCGGTGTCAGTTTTTCCTCGGCGTAGGGCTTGTCGGAAAAAAGATCAAGGTTGAATGTTTCGAAGTTCTCGGTTTTCAAAGCATCCTCTATGTTGGACATTCGGTAAGCCTTTGAAATCAATTTCTGCTTGAAGCAATTGCAACGCGCTCCGGACGAGTCGAATCCCGTGTCGCGGCAGACCTCGCAATCGTACTGCAGCTCCATATAGGAAAGGGGAAAATTGTCTTCCGTCAAAAGGAAGGCTTTTTCCCTTCGGATGGAATCGACATGAGCCCTCAGCCTTTCGAGAGCGGAGGCGGAATCGGAATTGCCTGAAAGAGCGATTCGGGCTATTCCGGCGCCTACCGAAGCAAGTTCGGCATCTATTATTTTCAGCCTGGGTATTTTTTCATACACTTCTTTACGCCTGAGGGCCAAAGCCTGCTCGTTCTTCTTTCTGATTTGTTCGTATTCCTTCAATATTTCCTTGATGTAATTGCTTTTCATATGACAGACCTCATTTCAGGTTGTTGATTTCCTTAAGTATCTTCTTCAATTCGTCTTCCGAGTAATCAGGCGGCGCTTGTTTGAAGTTGTGGAACTTGTTTCCGGACCGCTTGTTCGAACCGGATGGTTTTGTTTTTTTTGCAGGTTTATGATTCTCGAGAGATTCCATGGTTTTCAAACCATCTTTGTGCCATGCGGCCAGTATGCTGTGGATGTACTTTATGCTGGGCTTTGTCGCATAGACGGTATTCTCGCAGGCTTTCATGACCATCTCGATCGGGAATTCCCATTCGACAAGCCATTGGTCCATTGCCTTTTTCTCCGCTTTTGACGGGCTCCGGCCGAAAAAGCCCAGAGCATCGAAAATACGCTTGTATTGATGCTGCAGGAGGGTATCTTCCTCGCGCCGCGCCTCCAGGTCTTTCATTGAAAAGACACCCTTGTCGTACCAGTTCTTCAATATTCCGCCTATATACTTGGACGTGTGGATTCCCCTTTTTTCGCTCGCGGTGGTGTAGGCTTCGACAACCATGGACGGACTCATGGAATAAACATCCATGTACCCTGAAATTTCAATGGCTTCGTTGACTGAAACCGGACGTCCCACGATTTCTTCGATGGATTCAAACATGTCTTCAGTCTCTTTGCCGGACTGGAGTTCATTTTGGGGCTTTTGGGGCGATAAGGAGGAAGAGTCTCTTTTCAGAGGCGTGTTTGAACGGAAATTGTTGTCAACATACAATTGCCGAAGGGACAGGAATTCAATGCCGAAATCTGTAGCGTCGTTTTTGTCCGAAGGCAATTTTCTTATTATTCCCCTGCTTTCCCAAAAGTCCCATGCCCCCAGCACATCCTCTATGGGAAGGCTCAAATGGCGTGAAAGCATTTTGTTGCTTATTTTCATTCCGAAGTCATTGTCGCATGCGTATTTATAGCCCATCAAATAAACCTTTACATAGGTTCCCTGGGCGCCCGGCATGAAATCGTTAATAAAAATATTCTCAATGGAAGTGCTTCCGAAATCAACTTCCGTGGTTTGTCTTATAAAGGCCATGGCAACTCCTTCCATTGCATTAAATCGTCATATATGCTATTATAACATATCCGAGTCTACCTTCCGCAAGAAGCTTTTCGGAAAAAAGGCCCGCGATTTTTGATTAAAAGGCTTGCATATTCGACAAAAAAAGAGGTTTATATAAATAGAATGTCGAATATTTAATATGGAGTGTTTTCTGTTTTGAAAAAAACAGCATGACAGGGGATATGAATGGATAAGATAGATACTTTCCTCCGGGGATTATTCAAAATTGAAAAAGCGAAAAGAATGCTTTCCTTTGCAATGGCAGGCGCGCTGGCGATTTCAATTATCACGCCGGTTTCGTCGTATGCCGACAAAGGTTTTTTTGGGTTGTTTTCTTCTGAAGAGGAGCAGGAAACCCAAGAGATTGAAAACATCTACCCTCAGGAGATTAAGCGCGACATAGAAGAATTGCTGAAAGTGAGAATCAATTCTTTTGCCATAAAAGTCGATGGAGAAACCATAGCCGGGCTGAGGACACGGCTTGAGGCTGAAGAGATACTCGAAGCCATAAGGGACCCCTACCTTGACAGGGAAGACGGCGTGAAAATCCTCGAAATATACTTCAAGGAAAAAGTGGAAGTTTCCGAGGAGCCTGTCCCGCAGGAGCTCATCGGAGAAAGCGAAGAAATTCTTGAATACATAAGAAGGGGAACCAAGGAAAAAAAGGTTCATGTGATTGAAAAAGGAGATTATTACGGCAAAATCGCCGAGATGTACGGAATACACGTTTCGGATCTCGAGGCGGCCAACCCCGACGTATTGCCTAGAAAATTGCAGATAGGCCAAAAAATCAATTTGCTTGTGCCGAAACCCTTCATAACCGTAATGACGACTGAAAACAAGGTTTACGATGAAGTCATAAAGCACGAAACGGTTTACGAAAACAATTCGGGAATATACAAGGGTGAATACGCCATAAAGAAACGCGGCGAGGACGGGATACGGACGGTCGAAGCGAAAATAGTCAGGGCCAACGGAATAGAATACGAACGGGTTGTACTAGGCGAGGAAATTGTAAAGGAACCGGTTACTCAAATCACATACAAAGGAACAAAGGATCCACCCCCCAGAATCGGGACGGGAACCTTCCAAAAGCCTTCCAACAGGGGATATGTGACATCGGAATTCGGCTGGAGATGGGGAAGGCGCCACGAGGGGATCGACATAGGAATGTCTACCGGAACCAGCGTTCGCGCAGCCGACGGTGGAGTGGTGACCTTTGCCGGCTACAAGAGCGGATACGGCTATGTTGTCTTCATAGACCACGGCGCGAACATGGAGTCCAGATACGCCCACCTGAGCAAGATACTTGTGAGCAAGGGTCAAAAGGTTTACAAGGGCGAACAGATTGCATTAAGCGGCAATACGGGGGTAAGCACGGGACCGCATCTTCATTTTGAAATAAGGAAAAACGGTGTTCCCCAGAACCCGAGAAACTATGTGAAACTCTAAAACAGGTCTTCGGACCTGTTTTTCAATATGCGGCAAAAGGCGGATTAAATGAAAAAGTTGACATTGGTATTGATAATGGCCGTCTTGCTGGCGGGATGCGCCGAAGAAGCTTCTTTTAGGGATGCTTCGATATTGAGGGAAATGAAAGACGAACTTGACCCCGCCCGCATCGGTAGTGGCGAGGGGCGCGAGCTTTGGGCCTCTTACGAATCATACTTGCAAAACAGGGAAATTGTAGTTTCGGCGGTCGGGGACATCATGCTTGGACGCAGGGTGGGAAGGCTGCTGGACGAGAACGGAGGGGAGAGCGCCTACCAAGGATTCTCTTTCCTTTTCGACAGATCCGATGTTTTGTTCGGCAACCTTGAATGCTCCTTGTCTGAGAGAGGCCAAAAGCTGCTGGGAAAGGGCATCTGGCTGAGGGCGACTCCGGACAAGGCGGATATTCTCAAGGAGGCGGGATTCTCGGTTCTCTCTCTTGCCAACAACCATATACTGGATTACGGAAACGAGGCCCTTTTAGACACGGTGGAATTTCTTGACGAAAAAGAAATAGGCCATGTGGGAGCGGGAAAGGATATCGAGGCTGCGCGAAAACCCGAAATCTTCACAAAGGGAGATGTTTCAATAGGATTTCTCGCCTACAATGAATTTTCCTATTACTTTTGGAGCTACGAGGAAAAACGCCAATTCGCAGCAAGCGAGAACGTTCCGGGAACAACCCCAATGGATCTCGGACCAATCCTCGAAGATGTAGAGAAGCTTAAAAGAGAGGTTGATCTTGTTGCAGTTTCGCTCCATTGGGGCATAGAGGAATCAAACATGGAAACGGAAGCCCAGAGGGAAATCGCGCACGCTCTGATCGACGGCGGCGCGGACATGATAATAGGGCATCATCCCCATGTCATACAGGGCCTTGAAATATACAGGGACAAGCCGATAATCTACAGCCTGGGAAATTATATTTTCGACCAGAACGACGAAAACAACAAGCAGGGAATGGCTGCTGAAATCGAAATATTCGAGGGCGGGATGAAGTCCATACGATTGCATCCCCTATACGTCAAGGACAAGCGGGCTCCGGTCGTTCCCGAAGGCGGGAAATTGGAAGGAATGATCGAAAAGATAAAAAGGCTCTCGGGAGCAATGGGGACAGAGCTTGAAAGCGAAGGCGACCATTTGATCTATTTGTTCGGCCCCCCACAATGATATGGACAATGGGGCTTCAAACAGATATCATTGAATCAGGAAGTTGTTAAAAAGAAGGAGGGAAGATTGTGGACAGGAAAATACTGATAGTTGATGACGAAAAGCCGATTTCCGATATAATCAAATACAATTTGGAGAAAGAGGGATATGAAACGGTTGCCGCCTACGATGGAGAGGAAGCCTTGAAAAAGGTTTTCCAGGTACAGCCCGATTTGGTGCTTCTCGATATAATGCTTCCCAAAATGGACGGTTTCCAGGTATGCAGGAAAATCCGCGAGACAATGAATATACCGATAATAATGATAACCGCAAAGGAAGAGGAAGTAGACAAGGTGCTGGGCCTCGAGCTGGGCGCCGACGACTATATCACAAAGCCCTTCGGAATGCGCGAGCTGGTTGCGAGGGTCAAGGCGAATCTGCGCAGGGTTAAAATAGACACAACAGACACGGGAAACAGAATATCATCGGGTGACCTGTCAATCGACCTCGACAAATACGAGGTCAAGAAGAGAGAGGAAATCATCGAATTGACCCTTAGGGAATTCGAGCTTCTGAAATTCATGGCTACGCAGGAAAACCAAGTGTTCAACAGGGAACAATTGCTAAGGGACGTATGGGGTTATGAATACTACGGGGACATACGGACGGTGGATGTCACGGTGAGAAGGCTTAGGGAAAAAATAGAGGACGACTCCTCTAATCCGACTTATGTTTTAACCAAACGAGGGGTAGGATATTATTTCAGGAGGAAGTAGATGTTTAAGAGCATTAGATGGCGGTTCATAATAATATATTTTCTCCTGGTTTTCATCGCAATGGCGATTGTAGGCGTATATATAGTCGACCAATTTGAAAAATATCATTTGAAGACGGTCAGCGAACAGCTCAACAGGATTGCAGAGGACTATATACTGCCTTCTGTAGCTCCATATGATGATTTGGACGAGGACAAAGACAAGATTCAAAACATAATAGACACTTGGTCAAAGGGATTCAGGGAGGAAATATTCATAATCAATGAGAATTTCCAGATCATTGCCACCAGCAACGCCAACTTCATAGGCAGAAACGCCATAGACATACTTGAATATACACTCATAATCGACGCTGCCAAGGGGGATGTAAGGGAGCTTGACCTGGAAAGCGATTCGGGCCTTCGAACAAAGAACATAGTCTTTCCGATTGTTCGCGGAGACAATGTCAATGGAATCCTTTACATCAGGGACAGCCTCAACGACATATACGACACGCTCGACGAATCAAAATGGATACTCACACAGGCGACAATGCTTGCGCTTTTCATAACTATCGTGTTGGGATACCTTCTGGCAAAGAGCGTCACAGAGCCCATTGCCGAGGTCACAAGGAAGGCCTCGAGGATGGCCAAGGGTGAATTCGAGCAGAAGGTAGATGTGAAATCCGATGACGAGATAGGACTTTTGGGAGCGATGTTCAACGAGCTTACAGACAAACTCAAGAACACTCTGGGGGAAATGTCTTCAGAAAAAAGCAAGCTTGAAACCATCCTCAACAACATGGCAGACGGTCTTCTTGCCGTCGACCTCAAGGGGAATGTAATACACGCCAATCCAAAGGCAATGGAGATTCTGGGAATGAAAGCGGAGGACCTGGAAAATGGGTATGACGCAATCATCGGAGCCTATGACGAGGACTTGACAATCAAAAAAATCGGCAAGGAAAAAACGTCCTGGGCTGGAAGCAGAAACGTTTCAATCGGCAATTCCATATACAGGGGAGACTACGCTACATTCAACGACGAAAACAAGGAATATGCGGGATTTGTAATTCTCCTGCAGGATGTGACAGAGCAGCAGAAACTCGAAAACATGAGGAAGGAATTTGTTGCCAATGTTTCGCACGAACTGAAGACGCCGCTGACCAGCATAAAGAGCTATACCGAAACACTTTTGGAAGGGGCCGTCGAGGACAAGGACGTGGCTGAAAAGTTCCTGACGGTAATCGACAGCGAATCCGACCGGATGACAAGGCTTGTGAGGGATTTGCTTCAACTGTCCAATTTCGACTATGAAAAAGTGACGTGGAACAAGGGCTGCCATGATGTCAGGGATCTGGTAGGCAAGGCGATAATGAAGATGGATGTTACAGCCAGAAGCAAAAATATGAAAATAGTTTTCGACTCAGGGACAGAAAAAATGGAACGCTTCTTCGACCATGACAGAATAGAGCAAGTATTCCTGAATGTGCTTGCCAACGCAATAAAGTACAGTGACGAGTCAACGACAGTAAGCGTTTCGCTTG
>PKTO01000135.1 GCA_002869095.1 Clostridiales bacterium | reverse complement strand
GCTACGGACGAGGAAGGAATGATAATGGAAGACCTCGAGAGAATTCTCAAGGAAACTCCCAGAGCAAGGATGATTTATGTAATTCCGGACTTCCAAAATCCTACAGGAAGAACATGGTCTGTTGAAAGAAGAAAAAGATTCATCGAATTGGCCAACGAATACGATTTGCCTGTAATAGAGGACAACCCTTATGGAGCACTCAGATTCGAAGGAGAAAGACCGCCTTCGCTTAAGAGTTTTGATACTGAAGGCAGAGTTATTTTCCTCGGCACATTCTCAAAAACATTTTGCCCGGGACTCAGAATCGGCTGGGTTCAGGCATCGGATGAGCTGATAAACAAATACATTTTGGTCAAGCAAGGCGCGGACCTTCAAACCAACAGCCTCGCTCAAAGGGAGATCCACGAATTCATTACAAACTATGACTTTGAGGGACACATAGAAAACATCAAGAAAGTTTACAGAAGAAGAAGAGACCTCATGCTCGAAGCGATAGACAAATATTTCCCTGAGGGAGTAACACACACTTATCCGGAAGGCGGACTATTCCTATGGGTTTCACTTCCCGAAAACATAAACACAAAAGAGCTTTCATACAAGGCTCTTGAAAAGAACGTGGCATATGTTCCGGGCGGGTCTTTCTATCCTGACGGGGACAAGCAGAATTCCTTCAGACTCAATTATTCGAACATGACCGATGAAAAAATAGTTGAAGGCATTAAAAGATTGGGAGCCGTTATAGAAGAAGCCATGAAGGCGTAGAAGGCTCAAAAAATTGGATTGATTGCTAAAAAAACCGCTTATTAAGCGGTTTTTTTAATGTTTTGTTGAATTGCAGGATTCATCATGATATAATATGCAGGCTGAGACTAGCTCTCTGCCCTGCCCGAGCAGGGCCATACAGACCATAGGGAGGTGTTAAAATGAATAAGTATGAAGTTCTTTACATCATCAAGCCGAATCTTGAAGAAGAGGCGAGAAAAGCCGTTATTGAGAAATTCAAGGGAATTGTCGAGACGGTTGGAGAAGTATCGGAAATCAATGAATGGGGAATCAGAAAACTTGCTTATGAAATTCAAAAGCTTAAAGAAGGCTATTATGTTTTGATGAATTTCAAGGCTCCTGAAGATTTGCCCATGGAACTCGAAAGAAATTTCAAGATTTCGGATGATATCATGAGATACATGGTAATGAAAATCGAAGAATAACCAAGGGGGGTTTTTATGAACAATGTAACGCTTATAGGCAGATTGACGAGAGACCCCGAATTGAGATTTGTAGCCGGAAGCGGCACAGCGGTGACTAATTTCACACTTGCTGTCGACAGAAAGCTTTCCAAGGAAAAGAAGCGGGAAATGGAACAAATGAACAAGCCTACCGCCGATTTCATAAGAGTAGTCGTTTGGGGAAAAACAGCCGAGATATGCGCCAATTACCTTTCAAAGGGTAGCTTGACGGCTGTAAACGGGTCCATAGAGACGGGATCCTACCAAGACAAGGACGGGAAGACCGTCTATACTACAAATGTAAGAGCCGACGCATACGGGGGAATCGAAATTCTTGAGTGGAACAGCAACGGGTCACCCGGCGAAACGAGAAAGGGCAACACAAAGAGCGAATTCGGAATGTCGGCAAGCGATTTTGAAGACGATTTCAAAGAGCTTGAGGACGACAACATCCCGTTCTAGAAAAGGAGGGAAAAATCAATGGCTTTCAAGAAAAAAGGCAGAAGGAAAAAGAAGATTTGTTCTTTCTGTGCAAATAAAGTATCGACAATAGATTACAAGGATACGAAGCGACTCCAAAGATACATCACGGAAAGAGGCAAAATCCTTCCGAGAAGAATCTCGGGAAACTGCGCAAAACATCAAAGAGAGTTGACAAAAGCTATAAAGCGTGCCAGAATCATGGCTTTGCTGCCTTTCACGGTAAATTAGTTTTTCAGGAGAAGTGTTTATGCACTTCTCCTTGTTTATTAAAGGAGAAAAATCCGCTTTATTTGAATCGCGGCTTGAATCGTGTTAAAATTCAAATACACCGAATAAAAAAGTTGCTATAATTAGAGGGAGTGAAACGCATTTGAATGCAAGGGAAAGAACAAAGGCACTGGTTGAATCGGCCATGCTTTCAATAATAGCGGTCATTTTTGCGATTGCAGGCTTCTATATACCATTTTTATCGTTTTTTTTGGTTTTCATACCCGTTCCTTTCATAATTGCAGCCGTCAGGCACAACTTGAAGTATACAATGCTTGCAGTTACTGCCGCATCGATAATAATCGCAAGCTTTTCAAGCCCTTTGGTAGGGATATATATAGCTCTGATTTCGGGAATAAACGCTTCTGTCATGGGAACCATGATAAAGCAGGGCAGAAATGTGCGTGCGATAATTGTTGCGGGATCTGCGGCATCTCTGGCGGCCACCCTTATGACATTTACCATTTCAACATATATAATGGGAGTCAATTCATTGGTCCAAATGGAAGAAGTTTTCACCAGTGTCGTTGAATACCAAAAAAGCTTTCTGGGCGACGGAGGAGGAACGGCGGAAATCATCCGCAGCCTGGAAACAATGAAAAACACAATGCTTACTCTTATACCTTCGAGTATAATATTCGGCTCGATAGCTTCGGCGTATGTCAATTATCTTGTTTCCGGAGTCGTCCTTAAGCGCACAGGCTTTAAATTCCAGCCTTTGGGTAAATTCAGCAGATTCAGTCTTCCGCGAAACATAATGATGGGGCTTCTGGTTATAATCACACTGTCATACGCTGCCGACAAAATGGATATCGTCAATGGACAGGCATTGTTTTTGAATGTTTTTTATCTTTTCCAGATTGCATTTCTATTGCAGGGGCTTGCGGTCATAATGTTCTTCATGGAAAAATTCAAATTGCCCAGGTTTTTCAGAATAACGGCTTGCATTTTATTTCTGCTGATCCCGTCATTTTCAATCATGGCGGCAATACTGGGAATTTTGGATTCAATAATAAACATAAGGCGAATCGAATTGAAGGAAAATTGACATGGAGGTGAATGCATGAGCAGAAACAGGTTTTTTAAAGCCCTGGTTCCCGACACCAAGATATATTTGTGGATTATCGGGATACTCACATTGATAATTCTTGCGTATAATCGCACATACGGAATTTTGGGAATGGTATTGCTTGTGTATCTGACCTACTATAATTGGAAAACAAGCTACAACAGAAAGAAAAAATGGACGCAATATATAGAAAGCCTTTCTTCGGAAATAGATTCAGCATCAAAATATGCAATTTTGAATTTGCCCGTACCGCTGATAATTCTTGAATTTGACGGAACCGTCACTTGGTACAATTCAAAATTTTCTGAAGCGGTGAAGGAAAAGGACCTGCTTGAAAGAAACATGGAGGAAATAGTTCCGGGATTCAAGATGTCAGAGATGCTGAAGGAAGATGACGGGTACGGCCAGGAAATCAGATTCACCATCAAAGGCAGACTTTATCAGACGCTTCACAATGTCGTAAAGGCGGAAAAAGACAGATATATAGTAATTCTGTATTTCATAGACAGGACCGAATTGAGCAAGCTGTCAATCCGGTATGAAGAGGAGAAAACGGCTCTTGCACAGATAGAGGTCGACGATTACGACGATGTGATCAGCAGTACCCAAGAAGGAGAAAGACCTTTGGTTGTTGCTGAGATAGACAGGCGTTTGGGCCTCTGGTCAACCAGGATGAACGGCATAATCAAAAAGTTGCAAAAGGACAAGTATGTGGTTTTCTTCGACGCACGTTATCTGGAGAACCAAATCGCAAAAAAATTCGACATTTTGGATGAGGTCAGGGAAATCAATCTTGGCAACAAGATACCGGTCACTCTCAGCATCGGAGTTTCGGTCAGAAAAGGCAATTTTGGGCAACTGGAGGACGACTCGGTGGCTGCGCTCGATTTGGCATTGGGGAGGGGCGGAAACCAAGCGGTTGTCAAAAATGAAAACATTTTCGATTTTTACGGCGGAAAGACAAAGGCCCTGGAAAAAAGGAACAAAGTCAAGGCAAGAGTCGTTTCGCATGCTTTGAAGCAATTGCTCGATCAAAGTTCGAGGGTCATTATAATGGGCCACAAAATGCCGGACATGGACAGCTACGGCGCGGCGATAGGCGTTTACAGAATGGCGCTAAACAGAGGGAAAGACGCTTTCGTAGTGATGAACGGCAACGAAGGGAATATCGAGTCCATATACGGCAAATTCAAGGGCGACAAGTCTTATGCCTTCATAAGTCCGCAAAAGGCACAGGAACTTTGTGACGACAAGACATTGGTCATTGTCGTAGACACCCACAGACCGAGTTTTGTGCAATGCCCGGAACTCCTGGAAATGACGAACAGAATAGTTCTGATAGACCATCACAGAAGGGGAACCGAGTTCATTGAAAATACGGTGCTCAGATATCTTGAGCCGTATGCATCGTCTGCAAGCGAACTGGTGACTGAGATACTCCAGTATATTGAAGAACGGATGACTCTTGAAAAGATTGAGGCTGAAGCTCTTTTGGCCGGGATAATGGTTGACACAAAGAATTTTTCATTCAAGACGGGAGTCCGCACTTTTGAAGCCGCTTCTTTTTTGAGAAGGGCAGGGGCAGACACCACAGAGGTCAAGCAATTGTTCCAGGATGACCTTGAGATGTTCGTTTCAAGGGCGGACATCGTCAGAAAGGCCGAAATAATAAGGGATGGAATCGCGATATCCGTATGTACTGAATGCGGCGGAAATGTACAGCTTGTGGTGGCCCAGGCCGCCGATGCCTTGCTCAACATAAGAGGCATAAATACATCCTTTGTGATAGGAACCAAAGGCGAAGGCGAAATACTTATAAGCGGACGTTCGCTTGGAGACATGAATGTGCAGGTAATACTCGAAAAATTGGGCGGCGGAGGCCATCTGACGGTTGCCGGCGCGCAAATTGAAGGCATAACGACGGAAGAGGCCAGGAATATGCTTCTTGCAGCCATAGACGAGTATCTTGCGAAGGAGGATAATTGAAGATGAAGGTAATATTGCTGAAAGACATAAAAGGGACAGGGAAAAAAGGCGAAATAATAAACGCTAGCGACGGCCATGCCAGAAACTACCTCTTGCCGAGAGGCTTGGCAAAAGAGGCCACCCAGGGAAATGTAAACGCATTGAACAAGAAGAAGGCGGCGAAAGCGCGGGAAGAGAAGGAATTGCTGGATCAGGCAAAGGATATGGAAGCGAGCCTGTCAAAGCTTGAGATCGTAGTGAAGGGAAAGGCCGGTGAAGGCGGAAGGCTTTTCGGGTCCATCACTTCAATGGATATAGCAAAGGCCTTAAAGAAAGACCATAAGCTCAGCGTGGACAAAAGAAAAATAATCATGGACGGACACATAAAGGAAATGGGGATGCATGAAGTTGAAATCAAGCTTCATCCGGAAGTCACAGCAAAGATTAAAGTCAATGTTGTAGAAGCCTGACGTATTGGAATCCGTCTTGTTCCGCAATGCTCAAAGCAATGCGCCTGGCGGAAGGGATTCATTTTAAAGGGAGGAAAAAAATGAGACTGTTGACATACATGCAAAACGGAAAAGAACATGCCGGAGTCCTCAGCAGGGACAACACTGCTGTAATAAAGCTCAAGGACTTGCTTTCAAAAAGCGGAATAGAGATGGAAATGGACATTGCCGGGCTTCTTGAGCTCGGGGATGACGAGTTCATCAAAGCTCTTGAAGAGATCAGGGATCGTTTTCAATATGACGAAATCAATCTGGATGATGTTAAGCTTTGCGCGCCAATAAAATATCCTGCCAGAAACCTGATCTGTCTTGGAACCAATTATTCAGACCATGTAATGGAAGTGCGCAAGTCCTATCCGACCTTGAAAGTGGACATGCCCGAAGAGCCGATTTATTTTTCAAAGGCGGCTTGGCCCATCACGGGAGACGGGGACGCCATACCGGCAAATGAAGGGATTGTTTCACAACTGGATTATGAAGTGGAATTGGCCGTTGTAATCGGCAAGGAAGGGAAAGACATATCAAGGGAAAAAGCCGAGGACTACATTTTTGGATACACGATTGCAAACGATGTCAGCGCAAGAAAGGTCCAGAGTGGCAAGAAACAGTGGTTCAAGGGAAAAAGCTTTGACGGTTTTTCTCCAATGGGGCCATGGATAGTCACTAAGGACGAAATACCGTTTCCCGTAAAATTGGACATGAAGGCCTGGATAAACGGAGAACTCAGGCAGGATTCAAACACCGAACAAATGATATTCGACATCCCTTATATAATTGAAGACCTTTCAAAAGGAATGACTCTCAGAAAAGGGGACATCATACTTACCGGCACCCCGGCAGGAGTGGGTCTGGGATTCAATCCGCCCAAATACATCGGAAAGGGAGACTCGGTCAAGCTTTGGATTGAAAAGATCGGCGAAATAGAAAACAGAGTGGAATAAAGGAAATGGACATTCATTTATAGAACAAAGAAATATAAATTATCGGGGCAGGTGAACCAATGGATTATTTGGGAAGGATTCCTCCACACAACATAGATGCCGAACAATCGGTTCTGGGCGCAATGCTTTTGGACCGCGAGGCGGTCATATCGGCAACGGAAAAACTCAGGGACGAGCATTTCTACAAGGAGAACCACAAGGAAATATACAGGGCCATGCTGGAGCTCTATGCAAGGAATGAACCGGTAGACATGGTGACGGTTTCCGAGGAATTGAAGAAAGCCGGTATTTTGGAGTCCGCGGGAGGCATTTCATATCTTGCAGATCTTTCAAATGCTGTTCCGATTACAGCGAATGCAAAATATTATGCGGATATAATCGAGGAAAAAGCCATTCTGAGACATTTGATAGATGCGGGAAAGGTTATCGTAGACAAAGGCTATGCGTCAGAAGATGTGAAGAGGCTTTTGGATGAAGCCGAGCGTCGAATTTTTGAAATATCCCAAAAGAAAAGCACACAGGCATTTGCAGAATTAAAGGATGTCCTTCAGGATACTCTGGACTACATGGAGATTCTTGCGAATTCGGAAAGCGGATACACGGGACTGCCTACAGGTTTCAGCGATATTGACCGTATGACGTCCGGACTGCAGAAGTCCGACCTCATACTGATAGCGGCAAGGCCTTCAATGGGCAAAACGGCTTTGGGAATCAACATTTCCCAAAGCATTGCAGTCAAGGACAACAAGTCTGTGGCTCTTTTCAGCCTGGAGATGTCCAAGGAGCAGCTGGTGCAAAGAATGCTGAGCTCCGAGGCCCATGTAGAAATCACAAAAATTAGGTCAGGAAAATTGACTGAAGACGAATGGATAAGGGTCGCAGGGGCGACGGTCCCGCTTGGGAAAGCCAAAATCCATATAGACGACACTCCGGGAATAACCGTAATGGAAATAAAGGCCAAGGCAAGAAGGCTCAAAATGGAGACGGGTCTGGATCTTATTTTGATAGACTATCTGCAGCTCATGTCTTCGGATTCGAGAAGCGAAAGCCGCCAACAGGAAATATCGGCGATCTCAAGGGGCTTGAAGGGCCTCGCCAGAGAACTCGAATGCCCTGTCATTGCACTTTCGCAGCTTTCCAGGGCGCCGGAGCAAAGAAGCGACCACAGGCCGATTCTTTCCGACCTCAGGGATTCGGGGGCAATCGAACAGGATGCGGATGTCGTGATGTTCCTCTACAGGGATGAATACTACCATGAGGATTCGGACAAGAAAAACATAGGAGAGGTAATCATAGCAAAGCAAAGGAACGGCCCTACGGGCACGGTGGAACTGGCATGGCTGGGCAAATACACTAAATTCGGAAGCATCCAGCGGACGGTTTGAAGAGAAGGGAAGCGTTGACGGTGGAAAAACACGTTGCCATAAGGGAACTCAAGCGCCAGGATGTAGAAGCCATGGCAAGGTGGGGGTTCCATGACGACCCGCTCTTTCTCCATTACAATTTCCCAAGACTGACTTACGGAGAAAGAAGCCTTTGGCACTACATGAAGACTTCTGGACTAAGGAAAAAATGTTTTGCCATTGCCGCACAAAATGAAGAGGTCATAGGCTATATATCGATGAAAAAAATAAACCTTATCCGAAGGACAAGCGAACTGGGCATAGTTCTCGATCCCGCCAAACTGGGAGAAGGATACGGCTCATTGGCCTTAAGCGGCTTTCTGGAAATGTACTTTGTAAAAATGAAGATGGAGAAGCTCTACCTGAAGGCGGCAAAATTTAACGAGAGAGCGTACAGGACTTATTTAAAGGCCGGTTTTGTTGTCGAGAAAGAAATAGTGGAAGCTTTCGAGGAACAGGAAATAGAAGAATGGCGGATAAGGGAAATAATGAAAAAAAATCCCCATGTGTTTTTAGCAAAGGGACGAATATTCTGCAGCTATTACTATATGAGCATATCGAAAGAAACGTGGTTTTCCCCACAGAAAAGTGAAAAATGTTGATAAAACTGTGGATAATGTGGACAATCGAACAATTGTTTGAAGCAAAACACAAAAACTTGAAATTTTTTTTTCATAAGGTATAATTACTTAACTGGGAGGTGAGGATGTGTCAAAAAAAATAACCAAGGATATGATAATAACTGAAGTTCTCGATATTGACCAAGCAACAGCGGCTATTTTCATGAAGCATGGAATGCATTGCATAGGATGCCCGGTTGCAAGCAGCGAAAAAATCAGCGAAGCCGCTGTGGTTCACGGCATAGACGCAAATAAATTAATTGAAGACTTGAATGCTTATTTGGAAGGTAAAGAAGCTTAATGAAGAAGTTACGGCGTTCTGCCAATCGGGCAGGACGCTTTTTTTTGCTTGTCTTATCGAATATTTTGAATAAAAAAGAGTGAAATATTCGTATAAAATTGACTGAGGGTGAAAACTCTGTTAATATTTAATGGGTTAGCAAACAAGAAACCATCACATATAAGGAAGGTGTAATCATGTCAACAGTAGTTATCACCGGAGCG
>PKTO01000354.1 GCA_002869095.1 Clostridiales bacterium | reverse complement strand
TGACCAACTTTCTACCGCATTTATCTTTGCTCTTGTCTTCAATCTCTTACTGCAAACTGCCCACTGCAATCTGCAAGCAGTTCTTTTTTTTTGACTGCTGCCAACTGCCCGCTGCACGCTGTTAGTGTTTTCCTTCCCGCTGAACATGTTTCAAAAATGGAGTAAAAAAGGTCTGTCCCTTTTTAGTTTTTCTACTCTCCTGTTTCCACATCGTTTTCATCGTATGAAATCCAGTCGCTGAGGCTGCCGGCATAAAGCCTCACCGGCATTCCCAATTCCATCAGAGCCACGAAATTCCGCGCCCCCGCTATTCCGCTGCCGCAGTAGCTTATTATCTCGTCTGCTCCCTCCAGAGGTTTGTATATCTCCGCAAGCGATTCCCTGTCCTTCAGTCTGCATTCGCCGTCCATGTTTGCCGAGCACGGAAAACTCAAAGCCCCCGGTATGTGTCCGGCCTTCGCGTAAAGCGGCTCGTATTCGCCTGTGAAGCGTTCATGGGCCCTTCCGTCGATTATCGCAGTGCCCACTGCATTCTTGCTTTCCAGTACATGATCCATGTCGCAGTAAATGGACCCGTCGATTCTTATGGTTATTTTTCCGGATTCTTCGGACTTGGGAATTTCGGACGAGCATTCTGCTCCGGATTCTACCCACTCCTTGAATCCCCCTTCGAGAATCGCCACATTTTCCATGCCTATGTATTTCATCTGCCAAAACGCACGTGCCGCCCCGTAGATGTTGTCGTCGTATAGGACTACACGAGATGAGTCGCCAATACCAATTTTTTCGAGTTTTTTTGCAAAGGCCTCCGAATCGGGGACCGGCCTGGCCCCGCCAAATTTCTCGGCTGCTCCGCATATGTCTTTGTTGACGTCCATGAAAAATGCGCCATCGATATGATTTTCCATGTAGGCCTTTGCCCCGTATTCCGGATTGAAAAGGTCGAAACGGCAGTCTATGACTTTCGCTCCGCCTTTTACAATCATTTCTTTCAACTCTTCCGTGCTGATGAATGTATTCATATTTTCCCCCTTTTATTTCGCCCATTTAATTTTAGCACCAATTTGGGCCAGGTAAAAGCGGAACTGTTTAAATCAGTTCTTGAAGCTGTGAACCGGCGCCGGAATTCTGCCTCCGCGCGCTATGAACAATTCGCTGGAGAAGGGGTTGACCTTCATTATCGGGGCGGTTCCCAGAAGGCCTCCGAATACCGCTTCCTCTCCGAATCCTTTCCCATGCACGGGAATAACCCTTACGGCCGTGGTCTTGTTGTTTATCATCCCTATCGCCGCCTCGTCTGCAATCATTCCGGAAATGCTGGCAGCCGGAGTTTCCCCCGGGATTGCAATCATGTCGAGCCCTACCGAGCAAACGCATGTCATGGCTTCGAGTTTGTCTAGCGACAGGGCGCCGCTTCTCACAGCTTCTATCATTCCCTCGTCCTCGCTTACGGGGATGAATGCGCCGCTAAGCCCTCCCACATGTTCGGCCGCCATTATGCCGCCTTTTTTCACCGCATCGTTGAGCATTGCCAGAGCCGCCGTCGTTCCATGGGTTCCCGCCGCCCCGAGGCCCATCTCTTCAAATATTCTTGCAACCGAGTCTCCCACATCCGGAGTTGGAGCCAATGAAAGGTCCACTATTCCAAACGGCACGCCCAGAGTCTCCGCCGCCTCCCTTGCGACAAGCTGTCCAGCCCTTGTTATCTTGAAAGCCGTTTTCTTTATCGTCTCCGCTACTTGGTCGAAGCTCTCCCCCCTGACTTTTTCAAGGGCCGACTTGACCACACCCGGACCGCTCACGCCTACATTTATTACGCTGTCAGCCTCCCCTGTTCCGTGGAATGCTCCTGCCATGAAAGGATTGTCCTCCACAGCGTTGCAGAACACCACCAGCTTTGCGCAGCCTATGCTGTCATTTTCCCTTGTAAGGTAAGCGGTGCGCTTTATCACATCGCCCATCAGCTTGACCGCGTCCATGTTTATGCCCGAGCGGGTATCCCCCACATTTAAAGAAGAGCATACCCTCTCGGTGACCGAAAGGGCTTCCGGTATGGAATCAATCAGTATTTTGTCGCCCTTCGTAAAACCCTTCTGCACAAGTGCGGAGAATCCGCCTATGAAATTGACACCCGTTTCTCTGGCGGCCCTGTCCATCATCTCGGCATATGCGACATAGCTCTCGTCCGCAGAGGCTCCGGCAACGAGTGCGATCGGGGTTACCGAAATCCTCTTGTTGATTATCGGTATTCCGTACTTGCTTGCGATGTCCTCTCCTGTCGCTACCAGCTTTTCCGCCTTTCGGACTATTTTTTCGTACATTTTGTTTCGGGCTTTTTCCCCGTCACCGTCGCAACAGTCGAGCAGGGATATTCCCATCGTTATTGTCCGTATGTCTAGCTTTTCCCGGTCTATCATTTGTATTGTTTCCATTATTTTTTTATATTGGTTCATTTTTTCCCCTCCCCTATATCTGATGCATTGCCTTGAATATCTTTTCATTCTGTACCCTGATATCCATTTGTATGCTGTCGCCCACCTTTTCAAGCTTTTTCTTCAATTCGCCAAACGGTATTTCCATCCCTGAAATGTCGGCCATCATTATCATTGCAAAATATTCCTGCATTATGGTCTGGCTTATGTCCAGTATGTTGACTCCATTCTCCCAAAGCGTCTTCGAAACATTGGCAATTATCCCTGTTTTGTCTTCTCCTATGACCGTTATAACTACTTTCATCTTCTTTCCTCCCTAGTTTTGTAATAAAAAAAAGACCGTAAAAACAGTCTCTCGGAGCCGGAAATCGATAATAAGCATAGCTGTGCCGTGCCTATGCGAATCCCCTGTCCTTTTACCTGAGAGTTTCACCCTTTACGGCTTTCCCCTTCGGTGCTCCTGAGAGTCTCTCCAGAGGTCTGTCCGGGACCGGTCGCCTATGGCTTCCGGAACCTTCATCCAAACGCTATTTTATTTATAATAAAGATACTAACACAAACAAAAGGTGTATACAATATATTATTGCATATGCCTATTTTAATTTCTTTTCATATACATTCAAATCCGCCCTTATGTTGCCGATTTCCATGTCGCTTTTCTGTTCTCGGAATTCAAAGCCCCTGCTTTTCCAAAATTTTTCTGCCAGCGTGTTGTCGCACATGACTGCAAGGCGAAGTGTTTCAACCCTGTTGTCTTCCGCCCAGTCCTGGAACTCGTCAAAAAATGAAGCTCCAAGCCCGCTGCTTCTCTTTTGGCTGTCCACCATCATCTGTCCTATGAACCATGTGCCTTCGATCGGATAGTCCTTTACACCCTCAATTACGCCTATCAGATTTTCCTGCTTGAACAATCCGAGCACAAACTTGTCTTCCTTTTTCTTGCCGTTCGGAAGTTCATTGAAAAAATCAAGAACCGTTTCATTCCCAATCTCTTCGATTCCGTGGAGGTCGTAGTAATCACTGCAGTTTCGGCAAAGGCCCTGCAAGTCGTCAAGGTCGTGTTCCTCATCCAACAGTTTTATTTTATAGTACTTTGACTCGTAAATGGTATTTTTCAAGACAGCGCCTCCTCTTTTATTTTAATCAGGCTCTTTTAACCCTTCTCAAACTAAGTTATATTTCAAACGGCATAATTCCTTCTTTTATTACACAAAATCCCGCATTCAATTATGCGGGATTTCTTTTTCAGTACTGTATAAGCAAATTTCCGTCAGAATCGATTTTGGCGTCGATCTTCATAAGCGTGGTAAAGAACTCCAACGGAACATAGGTTCTCGATTCCCTTATCACCGGTTCCTTTGAAAGGACTGCAGACGAATTGTAACGGCTGTAGTATCTGTTCCTGTTTATTTTCAGTATATACATTGACTGGTCGTTGTATATAATTACGGTTCTTATGTTGTTGTTCCAAACAACCTTGTAGCCCATTTTTTCCACAGAGACCCTCAGGGGCACCATTACTATCATGTCTTTGTTGATATACGGCCTTCCCATTGTATAGTCCGTTTGCTCGTTGTTGATAAAAAAATTGTACATTATGGGTTCACTGAAGAATTCATCCCAATAGTCAGGCAAAACCATTTCTTCCTGCTGGGCGTATGCCGCTCCGATTGATGAAAAAACAAGCACGATTGTCAATACTGTCAAAATTGATGTTTTCTTCACGGCAACCCCCTTTTCTTGAATCCGCGTTTCTCCGCGTCTCCATTTTAGACGAATCCGGACACTCTTTTGTTTCAAATCCTATTCGATTATCGAAGGCAATCCGTCTTTCATGTCCATCGACAGGCTTGTCTTTTTTTCCAGTTTCCCTCTAAGATAATTTTCAGCGAGTTCATCCTCTATATACTTTTGAACTGCTCTCCTTAAAGGCCTGGCCCCATATTTATCATTGTAACCCTTTTCGATAAGAAAATCACGAACACTTTGCGACACTTGGAATTCTATGCCTTTTTCCTTTATTTCCATTTCCACCTCGCGCAGCATGAGCTCGAGAATTTTCTTGAGTTGTTCTTCTGTCAATTTTGAAAAAACGATTATTTCGTCAACCCGGTTTAGAAATTCCGGTCTGAATATTTTTCTGAGAGCGTCATTGACTTTTTCCTCTTCAGCCCGGTCTCCTCTTTTTTCAAACCCTATGCCGGCCGACTTGAGTCCCGTTCCGGCGTTGGATGTCATTATAATGACCGTGTTCTCGAAATTGACCGTTCTTCCCTGGCTGTCTGTAAGCCTTCCGTCCTCGAGTATCTGCAGCAGCATGTTGAAAACATCCCCATGCGCCTTTTCTATTTCGTCAAGCAGTATCACGGAATAGGGCTTTCTTCGAACCCGCTCGGTCAATTGACCTCCCTGGTCGTAGCCTACATATCCCGGAGGCGCCCCTATAAGTTTGGAAACGGTATGCTTTTCCATATATTCGCTCATGTCGAGTCTTATCAATGCCTCCTCGCTTCCGAAAAGCTCGGCTGAAAGCGATTTCACCAGTTCTGTCTTTCCGACGCCAGTAGGACCCACGAATATGAACGACGAAGGCTTTTTGCGTTTTCTGAATCCAAGACGGTTTCTTCTTATGGCTCTTGAAACGCTTTCAACGGCGTCGTTCTGCCCCACCACTCTCCTGTGCAGCCTCTCTTCCAGACGCATAAGCTTTTCAGCCTCGTTTTCGGTTACGCTCCTTACGGGAATTTTGGTCCATGCCTCGATCACATAGCCGATGTCGTCGATTGTTATTTCAACATCAGAGGTTTCTTCCTCCATTGACTTTATCTTGTCAAGCAGTTTGCATTCCTCTGCCTTGAATTCCGCCGCTTTTTCATAGTTCTCCATTGTTGCGGCGTCTTCCATTTTTTCATGCAGATTCTTTAGAGCTTCATTCAGATACTGCAGTTCCACTATGCCCTTGTTCTTCAGATTGGCGCGCGAGCCCGCCTCGTCCAAAACATCAATTGCCTTGTCCGGCAAATACCGGTCCGTGATGTACCTCTCAGACAATGCAACCGCTTTTCTTACTATTTCCTCAGAAATCTTCACTTTGTGGTAATCTTCATAATATGACTTGATTCCCATCAGTATTTCAACGCTTTCCTCCATAGTCGGCTCTTCCACCAGCACAGGCTGGAACCGCCTTTCCAAAGCGGCGTCTTTTTCTATATGTTTTCTGTATTCGTCCAGTGTCGTAGCCCCGACTATCTGTATCCCGCCTCTAGCGAGCGCCGGCTTCAGAATGTTGGCGGCGTTCATTACCCCGCCGTGGACTTCTCCCGCTCCCATTATGTTGTGTAGTTCGTCTATCACAAGCACAACGTTCCCGAGATCTTCCGCTTCCTTTATAATAGCCTTCATGCGGCTTTCAAACTGTCCCCTGAACTGGGTCCCCGCCACAATCGCCGTCATGTCCAACAGGTAAATTTCCGTGTCGAAAAGCTTGGCCGGAATCTGCTTTTCGATTATTCTTACCGCAAGACCTTCGGCTATTGCCGTCTTTCCGACTCCCGACTCTCCAATCAAAACGGGATTGTTCTTGTTTCTTCGGTTCAAAATCTGAACAACGCGGTCCATTTCAAGATTGCGCCCTATTATTCTGTCGATTCTTCCCTCTTTGGCTTCGTCGGTAATATTCGTCCCATAGGTGTCCAGGTGTTTTCTTCCCTTTGTTTTCCTGTTGGGGGTTTTTGCCGACTTCTGTCCGATTTTATCTTCCCCATGTTCTCCGGAACCATTTTCTTCGATTCCTTCGCCAAGACTGGGATCCTCTTCAATATCCTGGCTTCCGCTTCCCATGGACATCATTTTCATGAACATTTCATTGCTTTCCAGATCGTCCATGTCCATGCTTTGGAACATTTGATTCATTTGATTTGAAAGATTTTCTATCTCCTCGGGCGACATGCCTGTCTGTTTCATCAATTGGTCCATCACAGGCAAACCCATTTTTTTTGCGCAATCCAAACAAAGCCCGTAAAGCTCGGACTTTCCATCAACTATTTTGGTAGTGTATATTACTGCAAGATTTTTTTTGCATATGGAACATTTCTGCATCTTCATTCTTATCATCTCCATTCGGTTTTATGTAAAGGGGAGTCCGATGGATATTTAAAGTTCCCAGTACTTCATTGTATATAATTGAAGCGGCAAAAGCAAGTTTGCTTGATTGCCTTTTCATTCTTATATATTCCCTGGCAAAATGCCGGGAAACAAATTCACAAAAGAAGGGCTTTCCTTATTAAGGCCGCCCCTGGCAGATTTTCTCTTCTATTTGTTCAAAATCGAAAAAAGTATGAGGGCCAGCCCCAAAAGGACCAAAAACAATCCGATTCTTTTTTTATCCATCTTAAACGCCGCCTTTCACCGAAAGTAATGTCCAATGCTTATTTTATCAACACACGGGAAATATGGCAAGAAAGAGGTTCTATTCATCCTCTCTCAGGACCGCTTCCCTTTGAATCCCAGATAGCTTTTCAAAAACAAGTTCGTATGATATGTCGATGAGTTCGAAGATAAATTCATCAGTAAGGTTCCCATCAATGTAAACCGTGTTCCAGTGCCTCTTGTTCATATGGTAGCCGGGGATTATTTCTTCGTGGGTCTGTCTCAACCTTTCTGAAACCTCCGGAATGCTTTTCAAGTTGAGGCTTTCCCTGTCCGCCTCATGAACACTGGCAAGCGCGAACATCTTGCCTCCCACCTTGAAGACTTTTGTTTCCATGTCAAATGGATACGACTCTTTAGCACCCTTCTTTTCAAGGATATATTGAACAGCCTTTTCGAGTTTCATGGCTTCTCCCTCCTTTTCCACTTATATGTTTGTTCAACATTGCTTTGCTCAATCCTTCTTATATTGCCTGGTTCCTTCAGCTACAAAAAAAGCAGAGAGCGGATGCAATTATACGGCAAACGCTCTCTTTGGGTAAAATCATATTGTCTTGTTGAAATCAAATACTTTTACCAAGTTATTTCCCGGGAAATAACTTGTTTCGGGATTTACTCAAGAACCATCCCTTCGAGAGGCTTTCCCGGCGGAACGAAGGGAAACACCCCTGTTTCCTCCGGTATTCGGCAATCGATAAGAAACGGCTTCATGCCTTCGAGAGCCTTGTCGACAGCGTCACCCATGCTCCTCATGTCCGATGCGACGGCGCCTTCTATTCCAATGCCTTTTGCAATGCCTACATAGTCGGCTTCCTGGCTCAATTCGGTTTCCGAAAGCCTGCCGCCGCAGAACTTTTCCTGCCACTGCCTTACCATCCCGAGAGACCGGTTGTTCATTAGGAGTATGAGTATCGGAAGATTGTATTTCGATACCGTCGCAAGCTCATTCAGGTTCATCCTGAAGCTTCCGTCTCCGGATACAAGCAAGATCCGTTGGCCCTTTTTCCCCAAAGCCGCTCCAACGGATGCGCCCATTCCGTAACCCATGGTCCCCAATCCTCCGGATGTCAAAAAGGTTCTGGGATTTTCAAATTCCCAATACTGTGCGGTCCACATCTGGTGTTGCCCCACCTCTGTCGCAACGGTGACGTCCTTTCCAAGCCGGCAATTCAAATATTCGAGTATTTGACGGGGATGAAAATCAGCTTCCTCTCCGGGGCAATTCGCTTTGGGCAAATCCTCGATCCAGTCACTATGGCTTCCTTGCCCCACAAACTCGGTAAGCAATTCAAGTATTCCTTTCATGTCTCCAAGAATCCAATGTGCCGTCTCGACATTTTTGCCTATCTCGGAAAAATCTATGTCTATATGCACGACTCTTGCCTTGGGAGCGAAAGAATCCGGAGGCCCTATGACCCTGTCGCTGAAACGCCCCCCCACAGCTATGATAAGGTCGCTTTTGGAAATCGCCATGTTGGCCTCGTGCAGTCCATGCATGCCCACCATTCCGAGCGAAAGGCCGTGACATCTTGGGAATCCTCCCAAGCCCATCAGTGTGTTCACTACCGGAATGCCTGTTTTTTCCGCAAATTTTTTAAGCTGTCCAGCAGCATTTGCCTGAACGACGCCTCCGCCAGCGTAGATTATGGGGTACTTGGACTCCATAATCCATTCGGCCGCTTTTACAACATCGCCTTGGACCGAAGATATCTCCGCGGTTCTTTTGTCATCGCCTTTTTCTTTGAATTGCGCTTGGGCAAGAAAAACATCCTTCGGCACATCAACGAGAACGGGACCTTTTCTTCCTTCTCCTGCAATTCTGAAGGCGTTTTCCATTGTCTCCTGCAAACCGTCCACATTGCGTACGATAAAATTATGCTTTGTTATAGGCTGAGTCACTGCCGTTATGTCCACTTCCTGGAAAGAGTCCTTGCCCAGCAAATGGCTCGGCACCTGGCCTGTTACATACACCACCGGTATTGAGTCCATATAGGCGGTTGCAATAGCCGTGACTATGTTTGTGGCGCCGGGTCCTGATGTGGCAAAGCACACGCCGACCTTTCCCGTTGCCCTTGCATAACCGTCGGCTCCATGCGCCGCAGCCTGCTCATGACAGGTAAGCACATGCGTGAAACATTCTCGGTCTTTATATAAG
>PKTO01000060.1 GCA_002869095.1 Clostridiales bacterium | reverse complement strand
AATGGAAAGGGGTGGATTTTATGAATAAGATACTTATTCCGATTGACCAATCCGAGCATTCCATGAAGTCCTTCGAGTATGCGGACCAGCTTTATGAAAAATACCAATCAGAGATAACGGTTCTCAATGTGCAAAAAAAAGTCTACGACGGAGATAAGCCTGCCGATGAAATCCTCAAGCGAGCAGAGGAGTATTTCAACAGAAGAGAAATCCCTGTGGTATTGAGAGCCGAAAAAACAAACGACATAGCAGAAAAAATACTCGAAATTTCAGAAAAAGATGGTTTCGATCTGATAATCATGACTTCCCATGGAATGAATGCGGGGAAACGGCTCAGGCTGGGAAGCGTAACCAACAAAGTCGTGTACCATGTCAAAACGCCAATACTGGTAGTGAAGTAGAAAGTGGAAAGAGTAAAGTACAGATATCAGATGTCAGATATCAGGTATCAGGAAAAGCAGATATCAGATTTCAGATGTCAGGTGTCAGGTTTTTTCAGCCCGCTGACTACTGACAGCTTTTTGAGGCATTTTGGGTCTTAAGGCTTTTGCACTTTCTGCCAACTGCCTGCTGTCAACTAATCACTATCTGCCGACAACTGTTTCGAAGCATGCATCAAGGAACCGCTTTATTTATGGGCGGTTCTTTGTTTTTGCCTCCTGCGAATGGAGCGAACGGGGGGAAAGCCATTTATTTCTGTATACATTATGCAAAATATGCGTCAGTCATTGAAACAGGCAAGGAATTAACATATAATAGGACTTGAAAAAACAAAACAAGGGGGAATTTACATATGAGCTTTTTGGAAAAAATCAAGGTTCAGGCAAAAAAAGACATCAAGAAGATTGTACTTCCTGAAACGGAAGATATGAGAACTATTGCAGCGGCAGACATGATTCTGTCGGACGGAATGGCTGAAGTGGTTCTCGTGGGAAATAAAGAGGAAATTTTGTCGAAAGCCGAAGGCTACGACATATCCAAAGCCGAATTCATCGATCCTGCAAGTTTCGAAAAAATGGGCGAATTCGTGGAAGCTTTTGTAGAAATGAGAAAGAAAAAGGGAATGACTCCGGAAAAAGCCAAAGAGGTCCTCGCAAATCCGCTTTACTTCGGATGCATGCTTGTAAAATTCGGACATGCGGACGGAATGGTTGCAGGCGCAGTCAATGCGACTGCCGACGTGATGAGGGCGGCTCTCCAGGTCATAAAGACCGCTCCGGGGACAAAACTCGTCTCAGCGGCTTTCCTGATGGAAGTTCCCAATTGCGAATTTGGAGCTGACGGAATCTTCATATTTGCAGATACAGCACTCAATCCCAATCCCGATTCGGAGCAACTTGCGCACATAGCAATAAGCTCTGCGGCCACATTCGAGGCTCTCACGGGAGTTGAACCTGTAGTAAGCATGCTTTCATTCTCGACAAAGGGAAGCGCGAACCATCCTGATGTCGACAAGGTTATCGAGGGCGGAAGGCTTGCAAAGGAAATGGCCCCAGACCTTAAATTGGACTGCGAACTCCAATTCGACGCTTCAATCGTTCCGGCCATAGGAAAGAAGAAGGCTCCGGACAGCGATGTTGCAGGAAAGGCAAATGTAATAATATTCCCGGACCTCGACGCAGGCAACATAGGATACAAGCTTGTGCAGAGACTTGCCAAGGCCAATGCCTTCGGTCCCGTGACCCAGGGACTCGCGATGCCTGTAAACGACCTTTCAAGAGGATGCTCCGCCGAGGACATCGTGGGAACAGTTGCTCTCACAGTGCTTCAGGCACAGATGATGAAATAGCTTGAGGGTTTTCAAAATTTCATAAAACAATAGCATAAAAGTAAAATCATGGGGGCTTGCGGATATTAAATCGCAAGCCCCTCCATTTTTCTGTGATATAATTTATAAAAAGGGTAATGGGTGAAGGAATGAAGAAGAAGCTTAAAACAGCAGTATTGATAATGATTGTGATAATGCTTTCGGCTTGCGTTGCTTATAAATCGGAATAGGCGGAAGTCGAGGAAAAGGCTCTTTTGCCGGAGGCTTGCATATCGATGAATGGAACCGAGCCTGGCTGGGTCTTTTCACTCGAAATGAAGAATCTTGAAAAGGGCGACCAGATCCGAATAGAAACAGACATGGTGCATATGCAGACATTTTTTCGAATGACTGAGGATGAGGACGTCTGGAACAGGCTTTTTGCAGTCGACACGCTCAATTCGGGCAAAAGAGGTGTTTTCATTGTAAACGTCAAGAGGGATGGACGAAACATATTCAGAAAGAAGCTGGACATAGGATTTTCCGACAGGGTCTTTTCAAGCCAGGAGCTTCGCATATCCCAAAGCCTTCTGGAAAGGCGGATTGAAGCCGTTTCAAAGGGCGGAGAAAGGCTTAGGATGACACTTGCCAAGTCGGTGAGGTCGGATGAAATATACTGGGATGAGCCATTCATGATGCCGGTCGAGGGAAGGCTTTCCACACCCTTTGGCGCAAGAAGGACCTTGAACGGAGGATACGGATACATACATGCGGGAATAGACTTGGCAAACAAGCTTGGCACGCCTGTAAGCGCCGCCAATTCAGGGCAGGTTGTATTGTCTGAAGCCCAAAGCCTTACAGGAAACACCATAGTTATCGACCATGGACTCGGCCTGCTGACGCTTTACGCCCACCTTGAAACCATGTCGGTTGAAAAAGGGGATTTCGTAGAAAGGGGCCAGCAAATAGGGACTATGGGAAGCACAGGCTTTTCAACCGGATCTCATCTGCATTTTGAGACGCAGCTGATGGGTGTATACATCGATCCATACATCTTGGAAGAAAAAAGTCTTGAATTGAGAGAATATATGGAAAGAGAGGAATGAAAATGAAGAGCAATGTCTATTTTATGGATTTCAGGTCCAGAAGAAAGAAAGAGAACAAGAGAAACAAGATAATGCGCCTGTTCGATGCTGTCGAGACATCGAGCGTCATATCGAAGGGGGACTTGACGGCAGTCAAGCTGCATTTCGGAGAAAGCGGAGGAGACGGTTTCATAAGGCCCATTTTTGTTCGCCCCATAGTCGACAAGATAAAGGAGGCCGGCGGAAACCCATTCCTTACGGACACCAACACCCTCTACAGCGGAAGCCGAAAAAATTCTGTGGACCATCTGAATACGGCATACGAACACGGATTTACGCCGCATGTTGCCGGAGCCCCTATCATCATAGCCGACGGCCTTAAAAGCGGGAGTTTTGAAACCATGGAATTGGGGCTGAAGCATTTCAGCATAGCAAGAATAGCTTCCGACATAGTAAATGCGGACGCCATGGTGGTGGTATCCCACTTCAAGGGTCATGAAATGGCCGGATTCGGGGGGAGCATAAAAAACATAGCAATGGGATGCGCTCCGGCAATAGGAAAGAGGGACCAGCATTCGACCCGTCCTAAGGTTGACGATGACAAATGCATAGGCTGCAAAGCTTGCGTCAACGTATGCCCCGAAGGGGCCATAAAGATGCACGACGGAAAGGCCTTTATACACGAGGGAAGCTGCATAGGATGCGGGGAATGCCTGACGGTTTGCCCGGTCCAGGCCATAGAGCTTGACCAATGGGGCAGCGAGGCGAGGGATTTCATCGAGAAGATGACCGAATATGCGTATGCCGCCGTAAAAGGCAAGAAGGGCAAGACCATATACTTCAACTTCCTTATGGACATAACCCCAGACTGCGACTGCGTGCCCTGGAGCGATGCGCCGATAGTTCCGGACATAGGAATACTGGCATCAACAGACCCGGTGGCCATTGACAAAGCCAGCCTTGACCTTGTAAACAGCGAACCCGCGCTTAGACACTCAATGCTCCATGACAGGACATGCGGAGAAAGCGAATGCGAATGTGCCAACGACCATTTCAAGGCTATGAGAAAAGGGACCTACGGGGAGCTCCAGATAAGCTATGGAGAGGAAATAGGCCTGGGGAGCTCGGATTACGAATTGATAAAACTTTAAAGGGGATGGAGAGCTTGCATTACAATTACGTATACGGGCCGGTGCCTTCAAGGAGAATGGGGCTTTCGGTGGGAATCGAACCTATTCCAGCCGACACGTGCAACTATTCCTGCGTTTATTGCCAATTGGGACGGACAAGGCACATGACCAACGAAAGAAAACCCTTCTTCGAAGTTGGGGAAATGCTTTCCGAACTCGAAATGTACCTAAAGGATGTAAAGGAATACGATGTTGTCACGCTTGTGGGAGACGGAGAGCCGACTCTTTTTAAAGGACTTGGGGATCTCATAAGAGGCATAAAGAAAATCACAGACAAGCCCGTAGCTGTGATAACAAATGGCGCACTCCTGTATGAAAAATCTGTGAGGGACGACCTCATGGAGGCGCATCTGGTGCTGCCTTCGCTCGACGCATACGACGAAAAGTCTTTCAAGGCTGTAAACAGGCCTTACGGTACTATCAGGTTCGATGACGTTTTCGACGGACTCAAAGAATTCTCAAGGCAGTACAAGGGCCAGCTCTGGATTGAAATAATGCTGGTTAAGGGAATGAACGATTCACAATATGCACTCGAGGCCTTCAGGGGCATGCTTGGCCAAATCAAATACGAAAAGGTTTTCATAAACGCCCCCGTAAGGCCGCCCGCGGAATCATACGTAGAGACTCCGGAAGACGATGTGATTGAAGAATTCGCGAGAGGGCTGAAGGGCTATTCAATAAACCATTTGACTGAAAGTGAGTTTTCAAGCGGTATAAAGGATGATTTCAATGCTGTGCTAAGCATAATAGGAAGGCATCCCATGAACCAGCATGAAATATCGAGTTTCATAAAAAGCCGCGGAGGAGATCCCGAAGAAGTTCTGGGCCGACTGGGTGCGGACGAAAAAATAGACAAGCTCGAGTATAAGGGATACGTAACATACAGAATGAAATGAAAGGGGAGGGCCCAATGAAAATTCCTGTTCAGAAGGTGGCTGCAATCCATGACTTGTCGGGTTTCGGGAGGGCGTCGCTTACGGCAATCATACCGATACTCTCGACCATGGGCATACAGGTCTGTCCGGTTCCCACGGCTGTTCTTTCCAGCCATACAGGGGATTTCACGGACTACACTTTTGTAGACCTGACCGACCAGCTTGAAGCTTATGTAAACCACTGGAAAAAGCTAGAAATTGAATTCGACGCAATATACAGCGGGTTTCTGGGCTCGCCAAAGCAAATTGCAATAGTTTCCGATTTCATAGATCATTTCGGAAATGACAACAACCTTGTGCTGGTTGACCCGGTAATGGGCGACAACGGGGAACTGTATGCAACCATGGACAATGAAATGGTTGTAAACATGCGCAATCTTGTTGGAAAAGCCGACATAATAACGCCCAACTTCACCGAAGCGGCGTATTTGCTGGGGGAAGAATACGACGAGTCCATAGACGGGGCGGGGGTCAAGAAATGGCTCAAGCGCCTTTCGGAAATGGGGCCGGGCACGGTGATACTGACAAGCGTTCCCAATCCCGACGGCGACAAGAACACGAGCGTGATAGCGTACGACAAGAGGCACGACAAGTATTGGAAGGTGAGCTGCAGATACATACCGGCGCATTTCCCGGGGACGGGCGACGCTTTTGCAAGCATAGTCGTGGGGAGCCTCCTCCAGGGGGACAGCCTGCCTGTTGCAATGGAAAGGTCTGTCCAGTTCATAACTACCGCCATAAGGGCAAGCTATGGATTCGAGTATCCCAAGCGGGAGGGAGTGCTGCTCGAGCGGGTCCTGAACACATTGAACCTGCCGGTGATAGGAAGCAGTTACGAGCTTTTATAGAGAATAATTTCTAAAGCAAGAAGCCCATTAAAGGGCTTCTATTATTTTTAAAGAATAACTTTAGGCATTTGATATAAATGAATTGAATAAAAAACCGATAGGACTAAATGAAGGATTATTCAAATAATATTATTGAGTAAACAAGAAATTTGTTATTCGCATAAAGGGGGATTCAGATTGTCATCAAGAATCGAAAACGACAGCATGGTGGAAATATATGTTCATGAAACGGAAAATCTTGTCGAACAATTGGAGACAATAATTATCGAAAGTGAAAAAACAAAGGATATGACATCCGGCATACCTGAAATATTCAGATTGATGCATACAATCAAGGGAAACTCGATGATGATGCATTATGATAATATCGCCAAGCTGGCCCATTCCGCGGAAGATTTGTTCGACTACTTAAGAACTGAGGAACCAGCTGAAATCGACTACAAAGGGATTGCCGACTTGATGTTGGAGTCAGTCGATTTCATTAAAGGTGAAGTCGAAAAGATACAATGTGGAGAAGGCGAATTCGACAGCGCCGAAATATTGATAGAGACTTTGAAGGATTATTTGGAATCATTGATGTTTATGAATGGAAGCATTGAGGATGAAATCGAAGAAGAAATAAAGTCGGCAAACGAATGTTCAAAGGTCAAATCTTATGAAGAACTGAAATTTTCAGACAATGATAAATTTTACTATGTAAAAATCATATTTGAAGAAAACTGTCAGATGGAGAATGTCAGGGCCTTTTCTATTATTCATGGAATAATGGAATTCAGCAAGGAAATTCTGCATAGCCCGCAAGATTTCGAAAGTGAATCGAGCGAAGCTTTTATTAGGGAGAATGGCTTTGAAATCATAATTTGTTGCGAGCAGAATTACAAAGAGATGGAGAACTTCTTTTCAAGGGTTTCGTTGTTGAAAGACTTGGAGTTGAAAGAAATCGGCAAGGACGAATATGTATCAATAGGCGAGAGATTCCAAGGGAAAATCTTGGATTCTGAACCCGGGGTGCCAACTGAAGAAAAAAATCCAGAAAAGCATGAGGAGACAACGGTTAACAAAGTCAACCGAATAAATCAGACGGCAAAAAAACGCAAATATATAAGTGTTGATGTAGAGAAACTCGATGTACTTATGAATTTGGTTGGTGAAATTGTAGTGTCGGAGGCTATGGTCACAGGAAATACTGAATTGCAGAATTTGAAACTTGATAATTTCAATAAAGCCGCGAATCAGATGAGAAAGATAATAAATGATTTGCAGGATGTGGTTATGGAAATCCGGATGGTTCCGCTTTCCTTGACTTTTCAGAAGATGAACAGGATTGTGAGAGACATGTGTTCGCAAACAGGAAAGGATGTTTCTCTTGAGTTGATAGGACAGGAAACCGAAGTGGATAAGAATATAATTGAGCATATTTCAGATCCCTTGATGCATTTGATAAGAAACGCCATCGACCACGGAATAGAGGAGCCAGAAATTAGGAGTGCGAATGGAAAGCCTGCTTCAGGCAAAGTTGTGCTTGAAGCGAAACATTCCGGAGGAGATGTATGGATCATCGTCAAGGATGACGGCCAGGGTTTAAATAAAGAAAAAATCATGAAAAAGGCGATTGAGAAGGGCTTGCTTGAACCGGGAGGCCAATACGGAGATAAGGAAATATTCAATATGATATTCAAACCGGGATTTTCCACTAATGATGAGATTACAGGATTTTCAGGTCGTGGAGTCGGGATGGATGTAGTAGTGCGCAATATTGAAAAAATCGGGGGAGCCATTCGAGTCGAAAGCAGAGATGGTAATGGGTCGGAATTCATTATCCGCATTCCTTTGACTTTGGCAATAGTGGACGGAATGATTACGCGAGTCGGAAAATCCAATTTTACATTGCCCATAACCTCAATCAAGGAATCGTTCAAGGTGCGCAAGAAAGATGTCATAAGAGATACCGAGAATAATGAGATGATATTGATCAGAGGCAATTGCCATCCTATAATAAGGCTGCACGAAAAATTCGGATTGGATACCGATATCATCGAAATAGAGGATGGAATATTGATAATGGTTGAGCATGACAATAAAGTGGCATGTTTGTTTACTGACGAACTTGTTGGGGAACATCAGGTTGTCGTAAAGAATTTTTCGAGGTTTCTCAAGAAGACGGATGGACTTACCGGATGCGCTCTGCTTGGCGACGGGGGAATAAGCATGATACTTGATCCGGCAGGTTTAATAAGGAATTAGAATTATTTGACGATGCGATAGGAGGATTGAGAAGCCGTGAATTTGAAATCACTTGAAAGAAAAGTAGTTGCAGGAATATCGATTGCAATGGGGATTATATGCTTGGCAGTACTTCTTACGCTTTTGAATATGAACAGCATAAGGTCAGGCGCGAGGGGAATGACAGAACAACAAATACCAAGCCTTGAAATCACCAACGGTATACAGTCTGAGTACCAGTCTTTGACAATTGCTGTCAGGAATTACGTAGCTAATCCAGATGATGAGAGCTACAGCAAGGCAAAGCAGATTCTGGTTAGATTGAATAGGCTGATTGATGGAGCGCAATACAAGATTGACGGAGAAATTCAATGGGAACAGTTCTCGACCCAACTTGAAATTGCAAAACAGAATATTTACAAATACGAGGCTTTTTTAGACGAAAATCAAAACATCATTGATGTTTTGACTGCTGAAGACCAAAATCTTAAAGACGTCAAGGAATCATATTTTGAAACTTTGGGGAAATATTTTGATAGAGTGTTGATTGGTCGTAGGGCTGAAGCGCTAAGGTTTGCCAAAGATCTTTATTTGAGAGGCTTTGAGGTCGTTGAATTGAAACAGCAGGCAGTAAATACCATGGATCCGATAAAAATAGAGGAAGGAATCAACATACTCGAATCCATTTCCTCAGATATTGACGAAGCTTTGAGCAAAATGGCTGATTCGGCGGAGATAGAATTGTTTTACAATGTCCGCACAACAGCTCTTGAGTATAAAGATTCTATGGCAAAGATGCGATTGAGCTGGAGCAAGCTTGAATCTATTGAGTCGCAGAGAGAGGAATTGGAAACCCAACTTTTTTTCATAATGGATCAAACCGGTACGGTGGCTTTGAATGCAGCGAGGGTCAATGCTGAAAATTCTACCATGGCTGCCGGCAAAACCTACATATATCTTTTAACGGTGCTATTGTTTGCGGTTGCTTGCGGAATAGGGCTGTATCTGTATATGAGGAAGGGAATACTTGTGCCTATCAACGAGATGACGGAAGTTGCAGGAAGATT
>PKTO01000291.1 GCA_002869095.1 Clostridiales bacterium | reverse complement strand
GCTGCCAGATTTTGCAGATTGAAGTGGAAAAGGCCAAACAATACAGCCGTTGAAAGAATTGCCCTATTCGGCCCGTAACGTCCGTAAGCCTTCATTATCAAGCCTCTGAACAAAAACTCCTCGCATATTCCCGCGCTTACTGCCACCGCAAAAATGAGCAAGACATATTCCTGCGCATTAGTCGCCGTCGGGAAAGGTATCGGTCTGTACCAGCCTATCGAATCAAGCAAATTGATTACAATCAGGTTGCCAATTATCGATACCGGATAAAACAGTATCGCGATTGAAACAATCAATATTCCTTCTCGAAGCGGCAATGGATTGAGCCTGAATATCTTCTTCATTCCGTCCCGTGTCCAAAATGCAAAAAGCACCGTCGGCATCAGCACAAGCAGGAACTCGGTCGCTATCAAGCCCAATTCGGCATTCATAGACTGTACGATGGTGCCGACTGTTATAAGGAGCACAGCCATAAACAGGTAAAGGAGATTGACGTTTGAAATTGTCATACGTTTCATCGATTCATCCCCTTCATCACTCTATTAAAGACACATACGCCTCGAGTCCTTTCACAAGGACGGATTCGTCAAAATTGAAATTTTGGCTGTGGAGCGGACTCACGAATCCTTTATCTTCATTCTTGGTCCCGAGGAAAACAAACAGGCCCGGAACCTTCTTTTGGTAGTATGAAAAATCCTCTGCAAGCATCTGGGGCTCTATGTCTACGATTTCTCCTCCATACGACTCCCTGAACCTTTCAACGAGCCCTTTGTCGTTTATGACAGGAGGATACATGTCCCTGAAAACCGTTTCAATCACGCACCCGTAAACCTTCTCTATTCCGTCGGCAATGTCCCTTATGCGGTTCTTTATTGAAAGGTAGACATCTTCGCTGAATGTCCGTATGGTTCCTTCAATGGCCATTTCTCCGGAAACTATGTTTCTGGCCTCGCCTCCCCATGTCTTTCCAAATGTTATTACTGCGGGGTCTACGGGCCTTATGAATCTGCTTACGATCTTCTGTGTTTCGTTTATGAATGCCGCAGCCGCAACAATCGCGTCAATTCCTTCCTGCGGCTGAGCCCCGTGCGAACTTAACCCGCGGACTATAACGTCAATCTCCCCGGATTGCGCCATCAATGGACCCTCCTTCAGCGCAATCTTCCCTTCTTCCACAAGCGGAAAAAGGTGCAGACCGAATATTTCATCGATTTCCAAGTCTTCGAAAACCTTGGAGCCGGCAACCACCTCCGCCCCTCCAGGCCCTTCTTCGGCCGGTTGGAAAACAAGTACGACATTGTCCTTTGTTGTTTTTCTGTTGTCCGCCAAAAATTGCGCAAAGACAAGCAATATGGACATGTGCCCGTCATGGCCGCAAGCATGCATCATTCCCCTGTGTTGGGACCGCATTTCATGCTTTTCACTTTCTTCGACCGGCAATCCGTCCATGTCTGTTCTGAATGCCAATGTCCTTTTTCCTTCTGTGCCCCTGAAAAATGCAATCCAGCCGGTTTCTGCGACCTGTTCCAATCTGTCCGGAGAAAGTTTTCTCAAACGGTTTTCTATATATTTGCTCGTCTTGAACTCTTTAAAACCGATTTCCGGAATTTTGTGAAGTTCGCCTCTGATATCCGAAAGCAATTCTTTGTATCCCTTTTCTATTTTCATTTTTCTGTTCTCCTTCATTGATGTCCCTCCTATTATAGTATAATTATCCCATAAATGAAATGCATACGCTGCTATTGCCTATTCTGTTGACAAATACTGTTTTAAAGTATAGAATGTCGAGTAACATCGATACAATTCAATAGCCGTTCTTTAGGTTGTACTTTAGAGGAGCGAATTTCAATGAGTGCCATGGACCAGATTGGGGTATCTTAATCCATGAGAAAGGTGAATTCGCCGAAGATACTGTCCTCCCCGGGGCAAATATCTGGTATCCTGTTTAATAGACATGGTACTTTTGCTGAATAGGTGCCCACCCTTTCAGTAAAGCGCTAACTTACACAGGGCAAAAGATATTTTGATATCAACAGTCAAAGTTCTTTTGCTTTGGCTGTTTTTTTGTACCCGTTTATATTATTATTAACATATAGGAGGATTTAAAATGAAAAAAGTCAACATTGCAGTAGTCGGAGCAACCGGCATGGTAGGAAGGACATTTCTAAAAGTTCTCGAGGACAGGGATTTCCCTTACGAAAACCTGTATCTCTTCGCATCGGCAAGATCTGCCGGCAAAAGTCTTGTTTGCAAAGGCAAAACATACACAGTCGAGGAGCTAAGCGAGAGTTCTTTCGACAGGGACATAGACATAGCGCTCTTCTCTGCAGGTGGAGAAACCAGCAAGAAGTTTGCTCCAATAGCCGCATCCAAGGGTGTGACCGTTGTCGACAACAGCAGCGCATGGAGAATGGACCCCGAAGTGCCTCTTGTGGTTCCAGAGGTGAATGCCGGAGACATAGCGTGGAACAAGGGCATAATAGCCAACCCGAACTGCTCGACTATTCAGGCTGTTGTAGCGCTCAAGCCTCTTTACGAGACTTACGGGATTGAAAGAATCGTATATTCGACATACCAAGCGGTTTCAGGCTCTGGAGTAAAGGGTGTTTCGGATTTGGAAGAGGGCCTCAAGGGCAACAACACATGCAGGGCATATCCCCATCCTATAGCAAACAACTGCCTTCCCCATATAGATGTTTTCCTCGAAAACGGCTATACGAAGGAAGAAATGAAAATGATCGATGAAACAAAAAAGATCATCGGGGACTACGACCTGAAGATTACGGCTACAACTGTTCGCGTGCCTGTTTTCTACAGCCACAGCGAATCAATAAACGTACAGCTCAAGAAACCTTTCGAGGTAGAGGACATCAAGTCCCTTATGGATGACAGCGAAGGCATAATTCTGATGGACGACGTTTCAGAAAACATATATCCTCTTGCTTCGATTGCGGCTGGTACAGACCCTGTTTATGTAGGCAGGATAAGAAGGGACTTCAGCATTGAAAACGGCCTTAATCTATGGGTTGTGGCCGACAACATCCGAAAAGGCGCGGCGACAAATGCCGTACAGATAGCTGAAAGGTTGGTTGAAACTCTCTAAGGAACACAATTGAAAGGAAAAGGTGATGTTATGTCATTATTCAGAGGCTCAGGCGTTGCGATCGTCACTCCCTTCAACGCGGATGAAAGTGTCAATTTTGAAAAACTGGGTGAATTGATTGATTGGCAGATTGAAGAATCCACAGATGCTCTTATCATCTGCGGTACAACCGGAGAAGCCGCAACCATGGACGATGCAGAACACATGGAAACAATCCGTTTTGCAGTTGAAAAAGTCGGCGGACGCATACCCGTTATTGCCGGAACCGGAAGCAACAACACCAAGCACGCGATCGAAATGAGCAAGTTTGCAGAATCTGTCGGAGTCGACGGTCTTTTGGTTGTGACTCCATACTACAACAAGGGAACAAGAAGCGGTCTTTTGAAGCACTATGAGGCGATTGCGGATTCAGTTGAGACACCAATAATCGTCTACAATGTTCCCGGAAGAACCGGGGTAAACATTCTTCCCGAAACCGTTGCAGAATTGGCAAAGCATCCCAACATACAGGGCGTGAAGGAAGCAAGCGGGAACATATCCCAAGTGGTTGAAATTGCCAGATTGGTTCCGGACGACTTTTACATCTATTCCGGAAACGACGACATGGTTGTCCCTCTTCTATCCGTAAAAGGGGACGGCGTCATATCCGTAGTGGCAAACATCGCGCCGAAAGACACTCACGACATGGTAATGAAATTCCATGAGGGCGACCTGAAGGGCGCTTGCGAGCTTCAGCTTAAAATGAAGGCTTTGATCGATGCGCTTTTCAAGGAAGTCAATCCCATACCGGTAAAAACAGCCCTCAACCTGATGGGGCGCGAAGTCGGCGGATTCAGGCTCCCTCTGTGCCAAATGTCGGAAGGCCCGCTTGCCAATCTCAAAGAGCAAATGCGCCTTTACGGATTGTTGTAGGTAATGGCCATGATTAGAATAATATTGCATGGAGCAGGCGGTAAAATGGGCGCTGTGGTCGCAGAAATAGTAAAGGCCAGCAATAATATGGAGATAGTCTGCGGAATCGACGCTTTCGCGAATCCATCCGATTTTGAATTCCCATTGTATGAGACCTTCGAAAGCTCAACCGAAAAAGCCGATGTGCTGATAGATTTTTCTCATTTTTCAGCCGTGCCCAATGTTTTGAAATACTGCGCGGATACGAAAACACCTGCCGTAATATGCACTACCGGGATAGACGGGGAATTGGAGAAGGCCATAGACGATGCGGCAAAAAATGTGGCGATCTTCAGAAGCGGCAACATGTCTTTGGGAATAAACCTGCTTATCGATTTGGCCAAGAGGGCTACTTCAGTGCTTGGAGACAATTTCGACATCGAAATAATCGAAAAGCACCACCACCGCAAGGTTGACGCGCCAAGCGGAACTGCATACATGATAGCCCAGGGAATTGAAAGCAAAAAAAAATCAGAGGGGTCGTTCGTATATGGAAGGCACGGGAAAGATGCCAAGCGCAAGCCAGATGAAATAGGAATTCACGCCGTCAGAGGCGGAACCATAGTGGGAGAGCATACAGTTATTTTCGCTGGAAACGATGAGATAATCGAGATACGCCACAGTGCAACGTCCAGGAACGTGTTCGCTGAGGGAGCTGTGAAAGCCGCCGAATACCTTTTCGACAAAGGTCCCGGACTTTACGACATGAATTCAATATTGAAAGGATGATGGAGATGAGCGAAAAATACGATATGACCGATCCGTATCAAATAGCAAAATTCATAAAGGATGCAAAAAAAAGCACCCCTGTGAAAGCATATATAAAAGGAAATCTTGAAGGAATAGTCGCAACCGAAGATTTCAAAGTCTTTGGAGCAAACGATTTCTGGGTTCTTGTGGGAGAAAATTCCGCAATAGAAATTTTTCTGAAAGGCCATGAACAGCTTATTGACTACTACCACATTGAAAACGACCGCAGAAATTCAGCAATCCCCATGCTCGACCTTAGGGAAATAGAAGCCAGGATAGAGCCGGGCGCAATCATCAGGGACAGGGTAAAGATTGGAAAGAATGCAGTCATAATGATGGGAGCTGTAATAAACATCGGTTCTGAAGTCGGCGAAGGTACAATGATCGACATGAACGCCGTATTGGGAGCGAGGGCTACAATAGGCAAAAATGTGCATGTTGGAGCCGGCTCTGTGATAGCCGGAGTTCTCGAACCGCCAAGCGCAAGGCCTGTAATCGTCGAGGACGACGTCCTCATAGGCGCCAACGTGGTTGTTCTCGAAGGAGTGCGGATAGGAAAAGGCGCAGTAGTCGCAGCCGGAGCGGTAGTCACAAAAGACGTTCCAGCCGATACGGTCGTTGCCGGAACGCCCGCGAGAGTAATAAAGGAGAAAGACGCGAAGACTATTGACAAGACTAAGCTGCTCGACGATCTTCGCGGCTGATTTGGACCATTAAAACTTCCCGTTTCTGCGTTGCCGCCCGAATTTTATTCGGTCACGTATATCAATATACGCTCCCATCACAAAATCCGTGTGGCGCCTTGAACCGAAAAATTTTCTCTGGCCCAAATAAACAGCAAGTTGAACGATAAAATCTTTACTCATTATGTTCTATTGCTTCTGTGTCTTTTGTCTTTTCTGACAACTGATATCTGAAACCCGCTTTCAAACACCTTGAATCAGAAAGTTCTCTTCGGCCCAAATAAAGAGCAAGTTGAAAGTGAAAAGTTGAAAGATAAATGATTAAAACAAAAAACAAACAAATGACAACCCGACGACATTTTTCACATCGTCGGGTTTTTCTTAGGCATAAGCTTGAAACGGATTATCTGAACAGATAAAATTCATCGAATCGCCATTTGCCGTCATCGTAGAGTCTCATGTGAAAATCGTGAATCTCATATTCAAAAACTTCCCTCTTTTCATCAAGCAGCTCCACTCTTGCCCTGTAAACAATTTCCCTGTCGCCTTTTCTTATTGTTTCATATGTCGCCTTGCCTTTGTCAATATCCGTGCCCCTGTCGGCAAGCACTCCGTATAGATCTCCGTCCACATCTATATACATGTTTCTGGATAAAAGGTCTTCAACAATTTCGCCGTCGAAAACCGAATTCATCATATCGATCAGCTGTTGAAATTCAGTCGGTTCGCCTGTGACTTTATAATATGTCCTTCCCTCAACAGACGTTTTCCGCTCCATGTCTGCCGGCAAGGTCCCTACATCAAACCAATAGTAGATTTTCAATGCCTTTTGGTAAATGCTGTCCACTTCTTCATCGGAAAGCCGGTTTGTTTCACTTTGGTCTTCAGTATTTTCATAGCCGCATCCTGAAATGGAAACGACAACAGAAATAACAATCAATGCGGCAATTGCAATATATATCGCTGCATTCTTTGTATTGAGTTTAATGCCTTCGCCCATAGTCTTCCCCTTTTGTTTGCAATTCGTCCTCAACATCCCATTTTTAAAATTATACCATTAAATGCAAACGGTATGGTTATTTTTCCCAAAACCGGCGGTGAAGTATCGTTATGGGCTCATGTACCGGAAGAGTCTTGTGTTCCCTTCTTATCCTGAATTCGACAGCGGATTCGCCGTCGTAATCCAAATAGTCCAAATCCCTCAGCTCCTCGTCCGAGTAGTGTGTTTCGAGTTTATAAACCTTTGTCCTCTTGAGAGCCTCCGGATGCAGCATGGCTTCAATCACCGACTCGCAAGGAAGCTCGGTTCCGTCGGGCAAAATAAGGCATCCCTCCCAACCGAACTGGCTCATTATGGCTCTTCCGCCTTTGAAGTATGTTTCAAACTCGAGAAACTCGAAGTCGCGTTTGGCATAGCCCAAGTCCGTGATCGTATATTGGTATCTGTCTGTGAATGACTCTTCGATTCTTATTCTTCCTCCCTCGTACTCTATCTGGGCGGGAAACTCATCGATGAAATATTGCTCCATAACATACTCCCGCACAAACAAAGAATCAATCTCGCAGGCTATTTCCTTTATCCTATCCACCTTGACCGGGAAAAAATCGATCGTGCTGTAGACCTCTTCACCTGAACCGCCCAGAAAAATGTTTCTTAGCGGCTGTCCGTTCATTGTGAAATTTCCGTATGAAACATTTACCATCCTGTCGTCATAATCGTCTTGATAGTAGAGGCGGGTTGCTGTGATGCCCATTTCCATCTTCATGAATTCAATAGAAAAATCCATATCCCTGTATGGAAGCTTCATTATTGAACCGCTGTCGATAAATATTGTCTCTGCCTTCGCCTTCTCAAAAGGCGCTTCAAACAGCCATTCGCCATTTATGGTTTCGCCCTCGGCGTTCTGCAGCTGCGTTATCAGTATCTTGACCGTTCCCTCTTCCAAATCGAATGCCTCGAAACGCAGCACTTCCCTGTTTGATGCGGTTTCAGTGGGCGCAAGCGATGATGAACCGGCGTCATAAAAATTATCGAAATTCTCATCCACATAATCATCCGGCAAACCCTTTTCGACGAGTCTTTCCTTTAGCCCCCCGTACAATTCTTTCGCATTCAGAAAATCCAATCCGTCATGATATTTTATTCTTAGCGGTTTTCCATCCGGGCTGACGACATTGTAATAAATATAAGTATTCAGTTCGTCGGCAACCAATCCTTCTATTGTGATTTTGATATTCCGGTCCTCTGCCGATATGTCAAGCCTGTACTCCGGATTTTGCTCAAGAATCTGGTCATAGCCAAGGCTTTCCAGCATGAACCATTCATAGACGCTCATTTGGTGGTAGGCGAAGGCGATGCCTGAAAAACAGAGTATTATGGCAACGATCAATATCAATTTTCTGCGGGATGAACAAACACGCAATTTCCTGTCTGCAATGAGCTCTTTTTCTATTTGCCTTCTCTCAAGCTTAAGCAACTTCTTGATTTCTCGCTCATTCATTGTCTCCACCTCCCATGATTTCCCTAAGCTTGCCCAGTGAACGCGATAATCTGGATTTGACTGTTCCGACAGGCAAATCCAAGATATCTGCAATCTCCTTCTGCCTGTAGCCCAAAAGATACTTGAGGGATATCAAGTTGCGGTCTTCCTCGCTTAAAAGCAGCATGGCATCTTTCAGTTCAATGGAAATGTCATAGTCGGAATTGACCCCAAACTCGCTGTTTGCCTCCACCTTGCGCTCAATCTCGGTTTGCCTTTTTCTTATCCTATGGTTTTGATTGCATTCGTTTATTACTATTCTTGCAAGCCAGCTGCGCAGCTTTTTAGGGTCTTGCAATTGCTTTTGGTTTTCAAAGGCTTTTTCGTAAGCAGCCTGCAGCGCATCTTCCGCGTTTTGTTTGTGTCTAAGATAACTGTAGGCAATTCTATAAAGTTGTTTATAATGTTTTTCGTATTGTTTTTCCATGTATGATTTGCCTCCTTATCTTAAAGATGCAATCAGATCTGATTTCGTTCCATAAATATCAATTATTCTTTTGTTCTTTTGTTTGACCCTTCAATTGTTGCTATAAGAAACTCCAAGAATCATATTTTGATTTTGCAAAGCAAAAAGCGGACTAAAAAAGCAAATCACTTTTTAGTCCGCTTAACTTGTGGATATACTAAAATTAGTAATTCCATCACATCTCAGACTGATGAGAATTTCTTATTTCAAGGCGCTTATTTGAACCACGATTGGAGCGTATGCTTTATACGTGACAGAGCGGTTCAAATATGGCAACGCCGAAATTGGTAATTCTCATCTGTCTGAGTTTAGTCTACAAATGCGAATATATAAGGCACGTTCCTGTAATGGTGGCCGTAGTTCAATCCATATCCAACAATGAATTTATCCGGTATGGTAAAGCCAACATAGTCCGCCTCTATATCGGTGACCCTTCTGGAAGGTTTGTCCAAAAGCACACAGGAGGCAAGGCTCTTCGGGTTCTTGCTCGCCAAATGCTTCATTATAAACTCAAGTGTGACTCCTGAATCCGCTATGTCGTCAACAACGAGCACGTCATAATCAGACAAGTCGGCTTCAATGTCCTGCACGATTTTCACTTTTCCCGAATGTACGGTCGCATGACCGTAACT
>PKTO01000009.1 GCA_002869095.1 Clostridiales bacterium | reverse complement strand
GCATCCATATTATTTTCTTTTTACCCTTAGTCACACGCGCCGCCTCCCTTGTAATATATGAAGTATCAAAAGGCAAATTCGCCTCACGCACAGTCCTTCTGCAAAAATGGAGTAAAAAAGGTCTGTCCCTTTTTAGTTTTTGTTGCGGACATACTTGAGGGTGGTGTTTGCCTTTGTCCTGACAGAGCGTATCTCGAAATTCTTGAGGGAGGAAACAAAGGGCGTAAGCTTTGTATAGCCGTAGTTCCTGGTGTCGAAGTCGGGGTAGCGCTTGTTGAGCACGCTTCCTATCTCGGCCATGTAGGCCCAGCCGTCCTCGTCGGATATCTCGTTTATTATGGTCTTTACGGTTTCGACAAGCTGCTCCTTGCTGGTCATTCCGTTCTTTATTTCTTCCTGCTCCGGCTTTTTCTTGCTGTCGGTCTCACTGGTGGTCTGGGCCATCGAGGCAAGAACCTCAAGATACTTGAACTTTTCGCATGCGGCTATGAAAGGCTTGGGAGTCTTTTTCTCCCCCATCCCGATCACAAGCATTCCCGCCTCCCGCAGCCTTGCGGCAAGCTTTGTGAAGTCGCTGTCGCTCGAAACGATGCAAAAGCCGTCTACATTGCCCGAATAGAGTATGTCCATAGCGTCGATTATGAGGGCCGCGTCGGTCGCGTTCTTACCGGTTGTGTAGCTGTACTGCTGGATCGGGTTTATTGAATGCTTTAGGAGAATGTTCTTCCACGAGCCCAGTTGGGGCTTTGTCCAATCCCCGTAGATTCTCTTGTATGTGGGAGTCCCCTGGTTGGATATCTCGTCGATTATGTACTTGATATACTTGTCCGAGACATTGTCCGCGTCAATCAATATCGCTATGCGCTTGTCCTTTTGCATAAAAACACCCCTTTGTATTTTCCGTTCCTAGAATCTTTACCTTTTCCGCCGCTACACCGTTTTATGTTTGAGCAGTCCTAAAATGCATTTGAATCCGTCCGAGGCGGCATACAGTATCCTTTCCCCGAAATCCTCCTTGATGCGGTAGTAGTTCTTGTGTGAAGCCGCAGTTGTAACGAAAATTATTTTGTCGCTTTTGAGAGCCGCGCTGTGTATGTCGAAGTATGCCCCGTGCCCGGAAACAACCTCGGCATCGTATCCGCACTTCTTGAAACTGCTTTTGTAGCCGTTGGCGAACTTCTCGCTTCCAACCACAAGCACCTTTCCGGGATGCGTTTCAACCGGAATGCCCGGCCTTTCTTCTTTCCTTGCCTCCCGCCTCCGCTTGTCCCTTCGTTCCTTTATCTTTTTCTCGTCTGACTCCCCGTCTTCGCATTCGCACTCGTAGGCATCAATGATGGTGTCGAATGCGTTCACTTCAATTATGTCCCCGTCCTCTAAATCAAAGTCCCTCATTTTTCCCGACAGGCCGAATTCCGAAAACAAGCGGCACGTGCCGTCCCCGAAGGCAATGAATTTGCCCATTTCGGTTTCCTTGTAAAAGCCCATGCGGCTGCCGTCGGAAGGAAGCGAGGAATATATGAAGTCCTCGTCATCGAAATACCTCACGAGGTCCTTGCCTCTAAGGGTCGCAATCTTTCCATTTGTCAAACCGTCACCGTTTGCAGTGAGAACCTTCTCGCTCCTGTCCGCAAAATCGTAGACAAGGCTCCCGTTTGCCACGGTCTTCAATACATAAAAAGCCCCGTGCCCCCTTGCCTTGATTGACGGAAGAATGTCGCCTATGCATATGGCCTTCTTCTCGTACCTAGTCAAAACCACCTTGCCGCCGCTAAGGCCCACTATGTCGCCTCTGGACAAATTGGCCACCGCGTTTGGCCAAATCTTTTCCTCGTTGTTTTTTGTCGTGTAAGCGCAGACCGGGTCGAGGGAAGACACTTCCGCAAACGATGAAACATTTCTTTCCCCATTGTAAAAACTTTGGTAGCTTCTTATGAATGTGTTCTTGGAGCTTACCGCAACAAACTGGTTTTCCGCAAGGTAGGCGTCCTCGGGCAGATTGAAAAGCCTGAAGCCCGTCCCTTTTGGGTTGAACACGTGGTGCTGTCCGTCCACCAGCCTCGTGTATCCTATGTATGAAAGATTGTCGCCCGCAAGCTCTGCATCCGGTATGACGCCGGAAACATATGCATCGTAGTAGGGATACATGAGCTGGTAAAGCTCGTCCGAAAGCCCGTGCCTTTTCAGGTAGGCCTTGAAAACCTCAAGCTCGTTTTCGATGTCCATGTCCTTGAGCTTCTTTTCGAGTTCGCTTATTTTTCTGCCCCTTTCGCAATATTTTGCGTGGGCGTCTGCGACCTCTTTTTCCTTCTTCTCGTATTCTTCCCTGGCAACCATGGATTTCCCCATTTGCTGTATCTTTGTGCGCTCTTCCTCAAAGGCCTTTTTGTATTTTTCAAGATCCTTCTTTATTTTTTCGCAATCTTCCTGAACCCTGCTCTCGTTCCTGTTCTTTTGCGCCTTCATCTCGGCCCTGAGGTCCTCGATCAGTTTCTTTTTCTTGGAAATTGCTCGTTCTTTCCTTTTTGCCTCTATTTCGCACTGCCTGACCGTTTCATTCAGTGAATTGAGCTCATCCGCCATTATGCTTCCCGTTATCCTGCAGACAGAACATGTCTGGTACATCTTAAGCAGATTCGAAATGCATGTCTTCCTCTCATCGTCTATTTCCATTTTGTTTATCTGGTTGTATTCGTACAGTATGGAAAGGTATATGAGGATGGAAAGATGCTCCATGAAATAATTCGTTATGAAACTGACCTGGCCGGTTATGTCCTCTTTTGAGAACAGGTCCCTGTCCCTCTCGTAGTAGTCCGCTATGTATATGAGAATGGCCTGTATCAGCCTCGGGTAATCGGATTCCAGTATCATGTCGCGGCTGAGTTCAACCGTCCGAACCATCTCCAAGATTTCCTCGTAATGCTCAAGTATTATGGACATGTTTTTGCTTTTGAGGTTTTTTGTCACGATCTGCATGGGCAGCTTGATGTCAACTTCCGCTTCCCTTAGATTGGCAAGAAATCCGCCAGGCTCGCTGTCTTTCAGAAATATCCTGAAATGGGTTTCCGAATACGCCGCCAAAAGGCACATGTCGAAATTCATGTAGTTTTCTTCCAATATCTCCGGAGTCAAATCCAGTATCCTGTTTTTCAATGCGATTCCTCCCAAATACTCAAATCTTTGCCCATCACTATATTTTACCAAATATTCGCGGCATATATACAATTTTCTCAATTAATAATATCACATAAAATTATATGATTGGGTCATTAAACCTTGCCGAATGAATTGAATTCGGCAATCCCCCTTCAAAATAACATGTTTCGCTTTTCTTCTTGCCGATCAAAAGTATTTTGGCAATCAAAATATTTTTGTTGAAAAACCTCCCCGCAACCTATACAATCATTAATATATAAAATTATTTATATGAAAAAATTTTATATAAGGCGCCTCGGAATTTTCTTGAAAAATAGCCGTTAATTCCGCTTAATAAATTATGGCGGCACAAGGAGTAAATAATGTATGTGAAAGAAATAAAACAATTCTTTAAAGAGCCCCCCGCGCATTTACGGGTTGATTTTAAAACAAAAATTGAATACGACAATTATTTGAAGGCGAAATTTTTTTCTCTAGTAATGTTTGCCGTTTCTTTATTGTCCATGATCATTGCCAATTTCATAAATGACACAGTTCAAATATCGGATCTCAATTTTTCTTTTTTTGTTTTATCGTCTGTTAACGCCCTCCTATTCCGCATAAAGCAGCCTTCTCCAAACGAATTGAAATTTTTTCATAAAACATTGGTTTATGGATTGATTATAACCGTTTTGGGCTGGAGCACGCTTCTTATGGCAATGTTGCCAAACAGGCAAGAACTGATTGGCACCTATTCCATTGTGGTTCTTTCAATTTCATTGGTTTTTCATTTGAAATGGAATGTTGTCGCCGCACTTTATTCTTCAAGCCTTTTGCCGATTATTTTCTTTGCCATGCCATTGATGAAAGAACCTTTGGCTCCCAAGGTCATGACCATAGCCATGCTGGTTTTCATTTCCTGGGTAATATCCAGAATGCTCTATTACAAGGAAATACAAAATTTCACCATAAGCCGGACCCTTAGGGACCAAAACGCCAACATGAAAGCCGAAGTGCTCAGTAAATCCATAAAGCTCAAAAACCACGAAGAGGAAAAGATCGAGGAAATAATTTTTTCTGTAACGAAGCTTCTAGGCATATACAATCCCTACACAAACGGCCATTCAGAAAATGTGGCAATCGCTTCTCAAAAAATAGCCATCATCATGGGGCTTTCAAACGAAGATGCAAAAGACGCATATTGGAGCGGAATGGTTCACGATTTGGGAAAACTTCTTGTTCCCATAGAAATATTGAACAAGAAAGGCCCTCTTGCCGAAAGTGAATACGAAATAATCAAATCGCATCCGGCATGGGGATATGAAGTCCTATGCCAGTCCGAATCCCTGTCAAGCATAGCTGACTATGTCTTGCACCATCATGAAAGATGGGACGGAAAAGGTTATCCCGATTGCCTTAAGGGAGATGAAATCCCCCTGATTTCGCAAATCCTGGCAGTCGCCGACGCCTGGGACGCAATGACGAGCGAACGCCCCTACAGGAAAGCAATGAGTGAAACCGAAGCAATGCTTGAAATACAAAAAAACAAGGGACTGCAATTTTCACCCCCAGTCGTGGACGCTTTCATGAAAACGAAGAAATATTACATGAACCAATCCTATTCGGCTTTCTGACAAATTGCCGCCCTTAAAACAGAAATTCATTTTTCACCAAAAAACTGCCCGCATAGCGGACAGTTTTTTTATTCGTTTCATTCGGGAACGCACAATTCCTTTTTCCCTATTGCGAAAATTGTCCTGATAGCAGTAAAAGAAACGACTGCTATCAGAAAAGCCGCTAATGCAAAACTCAAGCCCTTGAATAGGGCTATTCCGCTCTTGTGGTACATAAGGACTGTCGCAATGGTGAAAGAAGAAATCGGGAAGGAAAACGCCCACCAGGAAAGATAAAAATTCATTTTCATGTACTCGCGCATCCTGCCGAAAACAAAGGTAAACAGAAACAGGGCGATGTAGTACATTATCCTGGCAAACCCGTCCAACTGCCCCGTAAGCTTGACATAAGAAATGAATCCTATTGCCGGAGGAGCTATCAGTATTGCAAGACTGGGGACAATTTTCTCCGGCAAGGCCTCATGAAAAATAATCCTGTACATGAAGGGTGTAAAAAGCACAGCCCAAAAGACCATCCCTATGCTGAAGAAAAACCATGAGATTTCATTCGCGAAATGAACGGTTCCGGCAACCGGTACGAGCAGGTTCCCAACGACAGGAATGAACCATATGGGGTTGAAAGACGTGAAGCTGTGCTCCTTGTGGAAGACCCAGAAGGAAAGCGTCCTGTATGTGAAATACAGGTGCATGGAAGTCCCCGCAACCCAAAGGACTTTCGATATGCCGGAGCTGTATTCCAAAAATGCCGCGGACAGCAAAAGAAGTCCTATCGATATTGTCGAAAAGAAATTGTACTTGACCGAATTGGAATATTCCTTCTTCACCTCTTCCGGATATTTGACCGCCCTGTATAAAAAGATCAGCCCGATTGTCAAAAAGGCCCCAACTGTCGCCGCAAGAAAAAATTTTGGCAAAGATTGAGAAGTCCCAAGCAAGCCCGCCATCTTTTCAAGCGCAATCGTCAGCCCTCCCAGACCGAGTATTATAGAAAAAAACGACACCGAAAAGTGTCTTATCCTGTTTTGTGTTTCCATTGGCATAAGCCTCCCTTATATAATATTTAATTGTATTATACCCCCTGGCGGTATTGGGGTCAAGTCTGCCTATGCCATGCGGTCTGATTCTTTTGCCGAATGTTTCATATTCTGAAAATCCTTTTGTTCAAACGCCCCCTTACACCGACTGCGAAAAGATCAAAAAATCAGGAATGTCCGTTTCTCTCAAGCTTTTCCCTCATTGTTTCCATGTAGGAGCTTGAAAGGGAATACTTGTCCCTCAGCCCGTTTACCATCTTGTACAACTCGTTCTTGTATTCCTTGCCTGCGCCTCCTGTCCTGTACAATTCTTTCAAATCATCGTAGATTTCAGGAAATTCCAACTTGATGAAATCAAAAAAGATTTTTCTCGTTTTACCTCTCAGATACAAAGTCCCCGGCAAGACATAATGGACACCAACTTCGCTTGCCCTTTTAAAAAGCATGTCGATGTTTTCACGGCTGTCTGTAAGATAGGGTATTATTGGCATAAGGTGCAGGCCAACGGATGCATTGGTCTTCCTGAATTCCTTAAGCATTTCAAACCGCCTTGCGGAGGGCGCCCCTCCCGGCTCCATAAGCCTTCTCTTCTTTTCATCCATTGTTGTTATGGACGAAGCGACATTTATATACGTTAGTCTTGACAACTCGTCGATCAAATCGAAATCCCTCAGTATAAGATCCGACTTGGTCGAGATTATCGCCGGGGTCTTGTACTTTATGAGCAGCCTGAGTATTTCAGGCATCAGTCTGTATTTTTCCTCCGCCGGCTGGTAACTGTCTGTCACACCGCCTATGTTTATGACTTCCCTTTTCCAGGCAGGGCTGGCAAGCTGCTTTTCGAGCCGGTCTGCTATATTGGTTTTGACATATATGTCCTCTGAAAAGCTTTCCCCTGCCAGGTAGTCGTGGGTGTAGACCGCGTAGCAATACTTGCATCCATGCTCGCATCCCCTGTAGATGTTGAGGTCCCATCCGTAGGGGATTCGCCTCTTGAGCCTGTTGAGGGCGACAGAGCAGTTTATTTCCTTGTAGTTTTTGTCCGCCATTGCAACCCCTCTTCTCGATGGTTTTGAATGATCAGGCCTTCCTTACGGGTATCCAAATCTCAGTCTCATCGGGCGATACATGGACCTCAAGGTCCGGTGCATTTGCAAACTCATAGCCGCTGCCCGGAAGCCACTCCATTACAATCCTGCGCTCGAGGTCCTGAATTCCCTGGGGCCTCCTGTCCCTGCAGGGGAAAGCCGCCCATGTCGATTCGGGAACCATAAACTCTTCCATTCCATCAGGCACCGCCTTGTCCGTGGAACAGGCTATATAATAATCAAGCGCTCCCGTGCTGAAATCATCCGAATAGCTGCTTACACCCAGAAGCCCCACTGGTTCCCGATTCATGAGCCCTATGATGCGCTCCTGCCCGCCATCCTTGACCAAGTCCATCCAGAACCCTGGAATTTTGCTGTAGCACTCTCCGTTTTCCATGGTGGATGCCAGCTTAACTCCCACGATTCGGAACTCCTTCATCTTTTCGATTCTGTACTCCAGAGCTTCAAGGCCCCTTACGGTAAGCTCAAAGTATATGGGCGGAAAAGCCTTGAGCATGACATTTTTCTTTCTTGCCTCGCTCGGGGCGACCCCGTGAAAACTCTTGAATGCCCTGTTGAAAGAGTTTGAAGATGTGTAGCCGTATTTTACGGCCACATCTATCACCTTGCAGTCTCCTTCTTGAAGATCCGCCGCCGCCCTCGACAGCCTTCTCTTCCTTATGTATTCCGAAATGGGAACCCCCGCCACCATGGCGAAAAGTCTCTGAACATGATAAACGGAATACCCGAATACCCTCGAAATGTCTTCATAGTCTATGTCTTCTTCCAGGTGTTCTTCGATATGATCTATGACCTTGTTTATTCCTTCTAGCCAATTCATCTCCACACCTCCACAAATATGATCTTCCGGCAACTGCCGTCCATGCCTGCTCGGGTTCCGCATTATTGTTTCAGCTCTGTCCGGAACCACAACATAAAATTGCAATCGATTGAATTCTTTGAGTCAATTATAGCAAAGCCGAATATCTGTAGCATCTCTTTAAAAATCATAATATGTTGCGTTATCATATCCGCTATTTCCCATTTTCTAAAAACACTCACATGACTAACTCCATTTTGTTTGGTATTATTGATAACAAGAAGCTATCAAGGAGGAGCACCGCATGAATAATACAATCGACAGAAGAATGAAAAGAATGTCAAAACCCATGCCCGAGGACGCCTCATTTGCCGACTACCTTTCCCGCTATACAAAGGAAGAACTGATTGACATAAAAAGAGTCTGGGGCTTTCCCATTTCATCTGCCTTGCGCAAGCAAGAAATAGTAGACATGCTTGCAAAAGAAATACCCGAAGCAATACCTAAGTGGTGCGAAAATGCTCCTTTTCTGACCTATGAGATACTGACCGGAACTGTGGAAATCAACAAGTCGGACCCGATGATGCACAAATCCATATACGACCTCACTGCAAGAGGCATAGGATACTTCAGCTTAGATGAAGACATCCCGGCTTTTAACATACCCAAAATCCTCAAGTCATACGCTCCAAAAACCGACTCTATAATAGAAAAAACCAAATTGAATGACCTGAAAATAATCTTCACGCAGGGCCTTGTCAACCTTTACGGGCTAATTTCCCTGGATGAACTTGCTGAAATATTAAATGATTACATAATGGAGAAGATTGACAAGCATGACCTAAGCTTTTGGATAGAAAGCAAGGCATTCACATATTTCGACGCTTATCTTGGCTTCATCGATGGGGAGCTCTTCCTTATTCATGAAAATGCCCAAGACCCAAGAAGCATTCTCTACCAAAGGCCGGATCTCGAATATGCCGATTTTGACCCGGACGACCTGTTCTCATTATGGACAACTCTCACAACAAAGGAATCATGGCCCTATCTTGAAAAAATGCTGGACAAAATAGAAAAGCACGAAGTCATCAACATGCTGCAATTCAGAGAAGCAATGGAAACAATGCAATTTTCCTTCATAAGCGGAGAAAAATCCATGAAAGGGATACAGCCTCTTTTAGACTGCATAGTAACAGAAAGCCTGAATGACGTAACCGATTTGATTCAATGTGCATTGGAATACTCCAACCACAGCCACCAATGGCAGTTGAAGGGCAACTCCCCTACAAGTCTTTCTTCTGAAAAAAAACGGATTTCCAGTGAAACATTCAAGGCAAGCAAAAAGGTTGGAAGAAACGACCCCTGCCCATGCGGCAGCGGGAAAAAATACAAAAAATGCTGCCTTGCAAAAGATGAAAAGAACAACATTACCAGAATCAATTGACTGCCGATATCTAAAGAGGGTGT
>PKTO01000306.1 GCA_002869095.1 Clostridiales bacterium | reverse complement strand
TTGGCAAATCTGTCCCGGTTTCAAGCCAGTTGTTTCCGTATCAAAAACCAATGCCTTCATCAAAATACCTCGAATCCTTTTTTCTTAATTATAGGCAATAATATGCATTTGGTCAAACAAACGGGCTTTCGAATGAAAAGCCCGTTTGTTTGATTCTGTTTATATACATTTTTTTCATTAATTTCCTAGTACTTGCCAAAATCGCCTTCATCCAGATTGATTCGAAGGTTCCCGGCATTTCCTGCAAGCTGTTTAAGTCCTGCATTTTTCACCCTGCCGATCTTGGGTTTTGATGCATTATGATTGGTCATCAATTTAAAACCTGCAACCATTTCATTAAGCACCTGGGCCTGCGAAGTCATTTCTTCGCTGGCGGAAGCACTTTCTTCAGCTGTTGCTGTATTTGTCTGCGTAACCTCTGAAACTTGTTCGATAGCTTCATTCACTTGGGTTACGGCCATCGCTTGCTCATTGGATGCTTCCGCAATCTCTCCAACAATATTGACCGCTTCTGATACACCCTTTACTATCTCACTTAAAGCTTTTGCAGTCTCGTTTGCAATCTGTGTCCCATTATGCACTTTGTTTATTGAATCGTCAATAAGATCGGTTGTCTCTTTTGCCGCATCCGCGCTTCTGGCAGCCAGATTGCGGACCTCCTCGGCTACAACTGCGAAACCCTTTCCGTGTTCTCCTGCACGAGCCGCTTCAACCGCTGCATTTAAGGCTAGAATATTAGTCTGGAACGCAATATCGTCAATTACTTTTATTATTTTAGAAATGTTTTCTGAAGACTCATTGATATTTTTCATCGAATCGAGCATCTCAGCCATCTGCCCGTCACCTTTCTCAGCCATTGTTTTTGCATTTATCGAGAGTTCATTTGCACGATTTGCGTTTCTTGCATTTTGTTTGGTCTGTTCGGCAATTTGCGTAATGGATGATGTAATCTCTTCAATTGAGCTTGCCTGCTCTGTCGACCCCTGCGACAGATTCTGGCTTGAATCGGACACCTGTTGAGATCCAGCTGCCACCTGTTCCGCAGCAACATTTATCTCAGACATCACATCGTTGAATTGTTCGGAAATATAATTCAGGGATTCTTTAAGCTCTGCAAAATCCCCCAAGTATTCCCTGTCAATCTTATTTGTAAGATCCTTTTGGGCCATTTTTTTGAGCACATCGGCTATCTCGTCGATATAACCAAGAATCGTTTTTGCCATAAAGTTGACCGTTCTCTTTAGTTGTGCGTGATTCCCCTTGTAATCGCCCACTACAGAAACATGAAGGTTGCCTTTTTCCATTTCCTGAAGAACAAGATTGGCCTCATGTATTGGATCGATTATGGCATCTATGGTTTCATTGACACCTCGGACGATGTCCGCATATCCGCCTTTGAGACGTCCTACATCCCCCCTGTGAGCCAACTCACCGTTCTTTGCCTTCTCCGTCAAAACCCCAGCCTCTTCGAGCAAGGCCATAAGCGAAGATCTGACTTCACCGACATTTTCCACGAGCACACGGAATCCGCCTTTGTATTTGTTGTCGATCTCGGGCATTTCCGCTCCTTCAGCCATGATCGATGTGTACTCCAACACATATTTGCATGGTTCTTCAATTGATGCAATCATATTGTTCAATTGCTCGGCGATAAACCTCCAAGCACCGTCAAACACGCTCTCATCAACCCTTGCTGAAAGATCGCCTTCATTTCCTGCCTTGGCGAGTCGCTCTATTTCAGCGAGGAAATTGTAGTTGACTTCTATGATCGCATCCAAGCCACATCCAACCCTATCATATTCCTGAGCCTTATTCATCAAGGACCCATCTCTGCTTCCTGCGGCTATATCATTGATGAATTTTGCCTTCTGCCTCAAATATCCCCTTATAGCTTCAACTTCTTTCGCCAATTCCTGATATTTGCCATTGATCACCAATTCAGGTGCGTTCTCCGTATCCCCTTTTGCAAGGCTTTTTGCAACATTCACGATATTCTCCATCACAGTATCGTTGCCGTTTCCTGCAAAGGAATCGTATAGGCTTATCAGGACTATCAAACCAAGAAGCCCGAGCACTACCGTGTCAGCCCCTTCCAAAACAGTTGTTGCAAAAATTGCGGCAATCGCTGCCAATGCACTTAAAATAGATATTTTTGTGCGTTTCATTATGCCTCTACCCCCATTTCATCTTTTTCTTCTTCACCCATTCTATTTAATTCAATTTCTTTTTCCCTGACAAGCTTCATGCAGTCCAAGAGAATTATCACATTTTCACTTATTCGTGCTATCCCGCTGATATACAAATTCCGTTCATCCCTATTCAGGTTGGGCGGATCTGAAATATTGTTTCCATCAATAGTGATAACCTCCGAAACCCTATCAACAATCAACCCTATCCAATTTTCTCCTACCTTGATTACAATCGTACAAGTACGTTCATCATATTCTCTCTCTTCCTTGTTAAATCTGGCTCTAATGTCCATTGTCGGAATGATATTGCCGCGAAGATTTATTACTCCTTTTATGTAGTTTGGTTGTTCCGGTATTTCTGTTATCTTTTGCATACCGATAATTTCAATCACATAATGGATTTCCAGCCCATATAATTCATCTCCTATCTTGAATGTCAAAAACTTGTCCTTCTGTTCATCTTCAATGGATTCAACAAGACTATTCATATTTTCTTCCATTCCTTTACCCCCCCTTCTTCAAAACTATATTTGAGCAATTATCATCCCCCTGGCAAGAGAAGCAATGCACAATTAAACTATTAATACAAGCCTGCACTTTCTATATCGACTATTTACGCTGTCAGTTTAACGCATATTCCTATTTTATTTTAATAATTTTCCGTGCAATACATACAATTATTGTCAATATAATAACCAAACTAAAATTCAATTGCCCCATCATCTATCAGCAAACCTTATTAACTACAAGCCTGTTTATTTCTCTCATTGTCCTTTAAAAGATTGTATTTATAAGTCTTTCGGAATTAAATAACAGGCACAGATTCGGGTCTTCGATAAACATGCTTAATCTGATATATTCAATAGAATTGCCATGGACCGATTCCGATGTTTCAATTTTAAAACAATCAACTGCTAGCAAAAAAAAACTTCCTGGAGCAATGAGCATATCCATCCCATTTTAAAGATAGGCATACGAAAAACGCACTCAACAAGCCCGGCAAACTTGCAGAAACGGAGCGCGCATATATAAAACACTCGGAAATTGGATGTAAAATTGTAAAAATTGTAAATTCCCTCGAAAACAAAAAAGATATTGCGCTGCAATATCATAAAGGTATAAGATTAATCGCTGCCTAATGATAAAAAGCGGGGATGAACTCAATTCGATTGTAGGATACTCGCTTTTGCAGATGCCTAGGAAGCAATAACAAAATGATTTACTAAAAAAGAGCCCTGACTAAGTCAGAGGCTCTCGAATAAATTTCCAGAAAAAATAATACTCCATTCAATCCTTAAGTTAAAAAGCGTTCATCAATCAAGGAAAAATACATGCCATTCATGCCGGATACTCTCCTGTTCTGAAGACATTCTGTATTGGGGGAACGGCGCATGTGTAGATGCTTTTTATTTTGCCTTCTTCCAATTCAAGAATTACTGGACAAATCAGGTTGTCCTTGCTGCCCCTTGCCATTATTATGCATGGATATCCCCAAAGATTCTTGTGAAAATTAATTTTTGCAAGCCCCCACGAAGGATAATCGGAAGGAAAATATCCCAATTCAGCATATACTTTCCCATCATCCTCCGCGCTTCTCTTTTTCATTCGCGACTCTATCCGGTCCTTTGCCTCTTTACCCTTGATCTCAGGAAAGGAAACCGCCTGGGCACTGTAAACCACATCTTCCGACAAGTAAGGTTCAATTATGCTGAAGTCCAGATGGTTCCACGCTTTTGCATACAGTTTGACCAATTCCAATTCCGTCATATTCATCACATCCTCATTGACTTTACTATTTTATTCAAAATAAAACATTGAATTCCTCCTTTTGACAGCAAAAAAAACTCCCAGAGGAAGTTTTTTGAATCAATGTTTTATTTTGCGCGGATTATTTTATCTTTAATCCTTTACGCCTTTTCTTTCCACTTGCTACTGTTTAATTCTTCAAACTGCCCACTTTCTGCTTCTTTGCCTGACATATGTTTTCAGCTTTTTTGTCCTTGGGCTTTTGATCAGTAAATGGAGACAAAAATGTCTGTCCCTTTTTAGTTCTTTTGCTTTAATCTTTTACTGCCCACTGCTCACTGCCTGCTGCAAAATGTCTTTGTTTTTCCTGAAATCTGATATCTGATATCTGCTCCATTTTTTCTTTCTACTTTCTACTTTCTACTTTCTTCTTTCTACTTTTCTAATGCATCATGTTCTGAATGATCTTGTCGGATGGAATCTTGACTTTTATGTCTTCCGAATCGAAGCTGGGCAAACCGCTCTTTTCGGCTTCTTCCGACACCGACTCTATCAGAGCTTCCATGGTGAACTGTATAACTGCAAGCATCTCGACAATCTCTACCGGCATTTCTTCAGGACTGTCGTAGCGCTCGTCCAGATAAGCCTGCAGATTCTGTGTTATGGAATCCGCCACATCCTGATAATTGGAAGCTTTTTTATTGGCAATTATATCTTTCAACCTTATTACAATCTCTTTTGTCATAAAGAACCCTCCTTTTCTCATATATGTAAGGGTCGCATGATTGCTTGATTATTATACTAGCAATATTACTATTTTTCCCGTTTAAAAGCAAGTTCATTATTTCTTTTGCCTTACCGTAAGCTCTCTTCCAAGTAAAGCTGTTTCCCTTTTGTATCCCGCAAAGTCGTTGGGCTTTTCCAGAAGGACAGGCCTTTTTGAAATTTCAGGATTACATCCCCGCTCCATGTTCAACCCTCTTGCCCGTATTGCTGCCGGGATGAAAATCATAAAATCGCCAAGGCAATTTTCCCAGGCGGTCAAAGATCCCCTCTCATGGTTTCCTTGGCGAATTCCCATGTTTGAGGCTTATGGGAGGCCATGTTTATGGTGTATGGAGCGTGGACAACAATTCCCCCGCAACCTTATGCAACTGACAAATGGCATCCTATATGCGTTTATGGCTCCTTTGCGATATAGGTGCGATATGGCCCATTGGCGGCTCCTCGTCAAGAAAGAATAGCGCCAGCGTGCCTGGTCCTGAATGGGCCCCTATGGCGCACCCTATAAAATCAACAACAATGCCGGCGCAGTCAAATTTTTCGCCTATCAGATCGAGAATTTTTTCAGCCGACTCCAAATCGTCGCCATGATTTATGCCTATTACCTGATTTTCAAGGGAAGTTCCCCTCTCTTCAATCAGTTCAATCATTCTTTTGTGCAAATGCTTCTTTCCTCTTGCTTTTTCAATGGGAATCAATGAACCGTCCTGAACATCGAGTATGGGTTTGACGTTAAGCAATCCACCTACGAAAGCCTGCGCTTTCGAAACCCTTCCTCCCCTGAAAAGATATTCCAGATTGTCTACTGTGAATATATGCTGCATGTGTCCGGAATAAAAATTCGCCGCATCGACGATTTCATCCAAAGAGCATCCCTCTTCAGCCATTTGAGCGGCCTTCAGCACTACAAGACCCATCCCTCCGGATGCGCATTTTGTATCCACTATCCTTATGCGTTTTTCAAGGCCCGGATATTTGTCCTTGAGGTTTTCGGCTACAAGCCTTGCGCTGTCGCAGGTGCCTGACAATTTAGATGAAAAACTCAGATAGACGCATTCCCTGTCCCTGTGGCTTTCAAAAACCTTCATCAGTTCTGCAAGCGGAATTTGCGCCGTCTTATACACCCTACCGGACCTCATGCCTTCAAAAAGCTCTTTTGGCCCGATTGAAACGCCGTCCAGGCGCTCGGAATCGTCGTCATTGACCAAAAGCGGCATTACCTCTATGCCGTAATCTTCTATGATCTTTCGATTCAAGTCACATGCGCTGTCCGTTATTATTTTTACTCCCATGCTTTGCCTCCCTTTGAATCCGAATCACAGGTACTGTTTACCCCTGTTTCTATATTTGACTCATTATTGCGGAAATACAATACCCTATGCCATTATAATTTATATATTGCTTTCCATCAAGGCATTGACACCCCCAAGGCAATATAATATAGTGAATATATGAACAATTGTTCATATATTCACTATAGGAGGAAATCCATGAATACTCTGCCTTCCATGAATACCAAAACAACCGAAACACTTTCAGGTCTTTTCAAGACATTGGGCGATCCGACGCGGCTTCGGATAATCTGGACGCTTTTCAATGAAGAAAAATGTGTACACGAAATCTCAAACATTCTCAACATGACCCATTCGGCGGTTTCGCACCAATTGAGCATTCTAAAACAGAACCATTTAGTCAAATACCGCCGTGACGGACGGCACATGAGATACTCGCTCGACGACACCCATGTCGAAGACATATTGCGCTTGGGAATTCTTCACATAGAACATATAAACAAGGAGCTGCTATAATGACCAATAAGGATTTTACGCTGGAACATCTGGGGTGCGCCAATTGCGCAATGAAAATGGAAAGAAGGATACAGGCATTGCCGGAAATTGCATCAGCTGAAATTATTTTTCCCCTAAAAAAATTGTCAATCAGAATTGAAAACCAGAAAAACATGAAATCTGCAATCGACAAAATAGAAAAAATCATAAAGGCCATAGAGCCCGGCGTTCGACTGACGGAGGCTAAATCTCCTGAAAAGCCGGTCCCGACTTTGGTCAAACTTGCTTTCAAAAATAAAAATCTGATGTTTTCGGCGACACTTTTTGTTGGATCTTTCTTCGTGCCGAACGCATCTTTTTCATTGCTTCTTCTGCTAGCCGCATATATCATTTCCGGCAGCCCGGTTATTTTTTCAGAAGTTAAAAATCTATTCGCCGGATCGGCAATGGATGAAAATTTCCTAATGACAATAGCGACTGCCAGCGCATGGGCGATAGGCGAACCGCATGAAGCCGTTGCCGTAATGCTGTTTTACAGAATAGGGGAAATTTTGGAGAGCCGGGCAGTAGACGATTCAAGAAGCGCCATCGAAAGCCTTCTGAAGCTTAAGGCGGAAACAGCTACGGTTTATATTGACAATATTTTGATTGAGACTCAACCAAGCAAAGTCTCACTCGGCTCTATCATATTGATAAAGCCAGGAGAACGAGTACCTTTGGACGGAACAGTCGTCGAAGGAAAATCTTTTGTGGACACCTCTGCCATTACCGGAGAATCCGTCCCCCGAAGCATGAAGGAGGGAGACCTTGTTTACAGCGGCTCCATAAACAAGACCGGTTCCCTTAAGGTTCGTGTGGACAAACCTTATGCGGAATCGACAATAAACCGAATCATGGCAATGGTTGAAGATGCGGCTTCAAAAAAAGCGTCCGCCGAAAAATTCATTACACGCTTTGCGAAAATCTATACACCCATAGTTGTCGCCGCGGCTCTTTTTGCCGTTCTTGTCTTTCCCTTGTCAGGAATTTTCACATTCAGGGAAAGCGTATACAAGGCCGCCGTATTTTTAGTCATATCCTGCCCCTGCGCGCTGGTAATATCCGTCCCGTTGGCATTTTTCGGAGGAATCGGAGCAGCGTCAAGGCACGGCATTCTTATCAAAGGCGGCAATCATCTTGAGACTCTTGGGAGAGTCCAGACAATTTTATTCGACAAGACCGGAACGCTTACCAACGGAACATTCGGCATTACTGGAATATATCCTGCTCAAGGCTTTACTGAAAGCGATGTGCTAAGATACGCCGCCGAAGCGGAGAGTCAGTCCAACCACCCTATCGCTTTTTCGATTTTGCAAGCCTACGGCAAACCGGGTCCTCAAGGCGGCATAAAAGAATTTCAAGAAATTGCAGGAAGAGGCGTCCATGTGCTTTCAGGAGCCAATCGCATACTTGCCGGCAACTCGCAGCTTCTTGATTCATTCAACGTCCCGCACAAAACCGCCACAGAACAGGGCACAATTGTTTACGTGGCTGTAAACAACAGCTATGCGGGAAACATAACCATTTCCGATTCGCTTAAGGATAATGTCGAGGAAGGTTTGAGGCTTATTAGGAACAAGGGAATAAAACGTTTGGCAATGCTTACTGGAGACAATAAGGATATTTCCGAAACCCTTGCATACCGACTCGAATTGGACGCTTGCCATTCAAAGCTGCTCCCTTCGGAAAAGGTTTCTGTTGTGAAGAGATACGCGGAAGAGCAAATCGTAGGATTTGTCGGAGATGGAATAAACGATACCCCCGCACTTGCAACCGCCAGCGTCGGAATATCGATGGGCGGTTTGGGTTCGGATGCGGCAATTGAAGCCTCTGATGTAGTAATCATGAATGACGACATCGGAAGCATAGCCAAGGCCATAAGCATATCAAGGACAGTAAGATCCGTGGTAGTGGGGAATATAACAATAGCACTTTCATCAAAAGCAGCCATCATGCTTCTTGCTGTCTTTGGGCACGCAAGTATGTGGGCCGCTGTTTTCGCTGATGTCGGAATAGCCCTTCTGGCAATTATAAACAGCATAAGGATTGTAAGGAAAAAATATTGATTTTTTAAAAAAAGGGTCCGGCATCGCCGGGCCCTTCAATTTCGTCCAAGTGTCAAGCATCTTTCTGCCATGAAAACCATAGATTTTGGCTCCCTTTATTGAAGATAAATTGCTATTGTCTTTCTTTGCATTCCGTAGGACGCCAGGCAAAGAAATTTTTTAACATATGTTTCCTTTGATGCAGACCTGCGGTTTTCAGGCAAACATTACTTGGAGCAATTCATCAAGAGTAATTTTGCCAAAGTATTCTCCGACAGGAAACTGTTCAAGTATTTTTCTGACCGAATCAATTTCAAATTTCCTGCCAGAAAGACTTTCCTCCACCTCATCCACCGGACGTATTCCAAGATAATCGCCGAAGAAACGTATGGAATCTATGATTCCCTCCTTGACCTCTGCCGCAAATTCTATTTTTCCGCCTGCAAACCGTTTTTCATTGTAAATATCGAATTTTGGAGAAGAACCGTAGTTCCAGTCCCATGTCGCGAACCTTTCATCGCGCATTTTTTTTATTTCAGCCATTTCAACCTCTGAAAGCAAAATCTCCTCGGAACTGCCGTCTTCCGAAAGATACAAATGTATAAGCTCCCAGAATGCCTTAATGTCGATTTCATT
>PKTO01000307.1 GCA_002869095.1 Clostridiales bacterium | reverse complement strand
GAAAAGAGGAAGGAAGCGGTTTTGTTTCCGGCTCGGGAATTCGCAGGCGATAAAGAATCCATAGGTCAAGCCATTTCGAAAATAGAAAGATAAATGGATTCCCTTGACGAGGATTCTTCCAAAGAGTTGAGCGAGAAGTATGGCGAAATGCTTGAAGCGTTGAAAAACGGAATAGTCTCAGGAGACATTTTCAATCTGAGCTGCTATATGCCAAATGGAGATTTGCAGGGATATTTCCAAGACGGGTCGGCCTTTGTCATGATGGACGAGAAGAGAATAAGCCAAAGGGCAAAGACCTATAAAAATGATTTTCTTGAACGGCTCAAACTGCATCTTGAAAAAAACAGCATATTGCCGGGGCAGCATGCCTTGGTAAGAGATTACGACCCTGAAGGTTTCAAAAGGAAATGCCTTTATATGGACAAGGCAATAGCAAGCCGAAATGAAATATCGGGAGCAATGGATTTTTCGGTAAAGCCGCAGATGGGTTTCAAGGGACGGCTGGACTCCATGGCTGTTGAGCTTGCCGATGCGAAATCCAATGGATACAAAACCCTCGTTTTTGCCGGAGGTCAAGGCAAAGCCGCGAGGCTGCGCGCCGAGCTGTTCAACAGGGGATTGGAAGCAAGCGAATCGGAAGATGCAATTATGGATTTGGAGGCTTCCACAATCACCGTTTCAAAAAAACATCTTACCAAAGGTTTTGTTTACGGAAACGGAAAGATCAATGTCCTTTCCGAAATGGATGTCTTCGGAGTCGAAAAAAAGCATAAAAAGACCCTGCCGAAATCAAACAAGAGGGCTATAGCGAGTTTTACGGATTTGAAACCTGGCGACTATGTGGTGCATGAGAATCATGGCATAGGGCGATTCATTGCGATAAAACAGCTGGAAGTCGAAAAAACAAAGAAAGACTACCTTCAGCTTGCATATAAAAAAGGCGATTTTCTTTATGTTCCTGTCAACCAGATGGGATTGATCCAAAAGTATCTGGGTTCGAACAATGCAAACCCCAAAATCAACAGTCTTGGCGGAATGGAATGGCAAAAGACAAAGCAGCGGGCAAGGAAATCGATTGAAGATCTGACCGACGGACTCCTTGAGCTTTATGCCAAGAGAGAAACGGCATCGGGCCATGCTTTCATGCCGGATTCCAACTGGCAAAGGGAGTTCGAAGATTTGTTTGAATACGATGAAACTCCGGACCAGATAAAAGTGATCGATGAAATAAAGAAAGACATGGGAAAGCCCAAACCCATGGACAGGCTTTTGTGCGGCGATGTCGGATACGGCAAGACCGAGGTTGCGCTCAGGGCGGCATTCAAGGCCATAAACGACGGAAAACAGGTTGCGATACTTGTTCCGACAACAATTTTGGCTCAACAGCATTACAATACTGCGCAAAAGAGGATGAATCCTTTTCCGGTTTCGGTGGAAATGCTCAGCCGATTCAGAAGCAAAGCCAAGCAGGAAAGAATACTCGACGACATCAGAAGAGGCGGAGTGGATTTGATAATAGGAACCCACAGGCTTTTGTCCAACGACATCAAATTCAAGGACCTGGGACTTTTGATAATTGACGAGGAACAGCGTTTCGGAGTCAAGCACAAGGAAAAGCTCAAGGAACTGAGGAATGGGATAGACGTTCTTTCACTTTCCGCCACACCGATTCCACGGACTCTCCATATGTCGCTGGTCGGAATAAGGGACATAAGCGTTATCGAAGACCCTCCCGATGAAAGGCATCCTGTCGAGACTTTTGTAGTCGAAAGGGATGACGGAATAATAAGGGAAGCGGTGGCCAAGGAAATATCACGCGGAGGCCAAGCCTATTTTGTGCACAACAGAATAAAAGACATAGACAGGGTTGCCAAGAAGATTTCCGATCTTGTCCCATATGCAAAAGTCGCCTATGCCCACGGGCAAATGAACGAGCGAAAGCTCGAGGACATAATGGTGGACTTTCTAAATGGGGAAATAGATGTTCTCGTATGCACAACAATAATCGAAACGGGACTGGACATACCGAATGTAAACACAATACTCATAGACGATTCGGACCACATGGGACTGTCGCAGCTGTATCAGCTGCGGGGCAGGGTGGGAAGAAGCAACAGGGTTGCAAGGGCGTATCTGATGTATGAAAAGAATAAGATTGTGAGTTCGGTTGCGGAAGAAAGGCTTAAGGCGATAAGGGAATTCACCGAGCTCGGTTCGGGATTCAAGATAGCGATGAGGGACTTGGAAATAAGGGGCACAGGGAATTTGCTCGGGCCGCAGCAGCATGGCCAAATGGAATCCGTGGGCTACGATTTATATGTCAAGATGATGGAAGAAGCGGTCATGAGAATAAAAGGCTGCAAACAGGAAGCCGCTGTCGATACGGCTATCGAGATAAAGATCGGCGCATATATATCCGATGAATATGTGGAAAATGAAATATTGAAATTGGAGGCCTACAAACGCATTTCATCGATAGAAAACAAAAAAGACTACCATGAAATACAGGAGGAAATTGAAGACCGGTTCGGCACTCCGCCGAAAGAGGTATACAATTTGCTTGATGTAGCCTATCTAAAAGCCCTGTCGGGCAAATTCGGAATATCCGAAATAAGGGAGAACGGCGATTTTTATCGTTTCGAAATGCAAAAGGGAAAGGCTTTCGGACCTGAAGCCGCAGCGAAAATACTGGACATATACAGATCGAATGTCCATATACACGCAGGGGAGACGCCCAGCATCATGTACAGATTCAAGGGTGTGAAAATGAGTTCAGAAAAGAAACTCAAGGAGGCAATTTCATTCATGGAAGAAATAAACAGTTTCAAAGACCGGTCGATTGAGCTATAATGTAAGTTATAAATGTGATTACAAGAGGGAGATGGAGACTCAGATGAATAAAAACAAAACGCTTGCAGTATTGATCCTTATAATTGCGCTGGTTGCGGCATCATTCGCGGGCTGCAGCAAACAGGAAGGCCAAATGACGGAAAGCTCATTGATTGCCGAAGTGAACGGGCAGGAGATTTCGCTCGACGAATTCAACAAGAATTTTACGATTTTTGAAAAGAACTATACGCAGCTTTACGGAGAACAGATATGGTCCCAGGAAATACAGGGGAAAACCATAACGCAAATAGCAAAAGAGCAGATAATGGAAAAGATGATTACAGAGGAACTGATTCGCCAGCATATGGTCGAACAGGACACCGAACTGGATTTCGAAGGAATCGACAAGACTTATGGCGACTTTGAGAAGGAACTCGAGAGCAGCGAGGAAATGAAGGCTTTTTATGAGGAAAATGAAATAGGTGAAGATTTTATTAGAAAGCAGCTAGAGATGGAGGAGTATCTCACCATATTCAAGCAGCAGACGCTGGAAAAACTTGGATTTGACGAAATGAGGCTCGAAGAGATATATGATGAATATGTTGTAAATGTAAGAGCCAGCCACATATTGGTTGAAACGGAAGAGGCGCTTGATGAAGTTCAGGCCAAATTGGAAGAAGGAGCCGATTTCGGAGAGCTTGCCAAGGAGTATTCAATCGACACATATTCAGCAGTTAACGGAGGAGACCTGGGTTATTTCGCCAGAGGAGCAATGGTCCCCGAATTTGAGGAAGCTTCATTTTCACAGCCTGTCGGCGTAGTAGGGGAGCCGGTTAAATCGGATTACGGATACCACCTCATAAAGGTCGAAGACAGAAAGACTCTTGCAGACCTGAAAAGCGAAATGAGCGAAGAAGAACTCGAAATGGAGAAGGAAGCAATCAGGAACAATCTGATGGAAGCCAAGATAGTCGAGGAAATAGACTCTTTGATGGAAGCGGCGGAAATCGAAAGGTATGCGGACAATATAGAGTAGAAGCATAAAAACATGGCTGATGAAGTTAATGAAAAACCAATACAGACTGAAAGGCCCGTTATCGGGCCTTTCAGTCATTGCATGTTTTTATGTATAATGGACTTGTTGAAGTGTGCCGCCAAACGACTGGAGGAGTCATGACTGAAAAGAGCAGAGACAATTCGTTCCTCAAAGGGGCTGCGATTCTTGGAGCCGCAGGAATCTTAATCAAAATAATAGGGGCTTTTTTCAGGATACCGCTCGGCAACATCATAGTGGATGAAGGCATGGGGTACTATCAAAGCGCCTATCCCATATACCTTATTCTTGTTGTTGCTTCGACGGCAGGTTTTCCTACGGCCATAGCCAAGCTGGTTTCTGAAAGAACGGCAAAAGGTGATCCCTACGGCGCCGACCGTATTTTCAAGGTTTCCTTTTTCATACTCGCAGGCTTGGGAATTGCCACATCGTCGATTCTTTTTTTCGGAGCAAGGTATTATTCGGAAGTGATTAAAAATCCAAAGGCTTATTATTCAATAATTGCAATAGCTCCGGCTCTTCTGTTCGTGCCATTGATGTCGTCATTCAGAGGATACTTCCAGGGACTCAGGGATATGAGGCCAACAGCTGTTTCACAGATAATTGAACAGCTGGTAAGAGTGGCGATAGGACTTGTGCTCGCTTATGCCCTTCTGGGAAGAGGGCTTGAAATATCGGCTGCCGGAGCGACTTTCGGCGCCGGAGCAGGGGCTCTCATAAGCGCATTGGCGATGGCTGCAATTTATTTCAGGCACAAGTCGGGAATGAATCTCAAAAGGCCCGAAAAGCCTGAAAAGCTCAATGAAATAGTGAAAGCCCTGCTGCTGATAGCCGTGCCGATAACCATTGGCGCGTCGGTGTTGCCGGTGATGAATTCAATAGATGTAGGCATAGTGCTCAGGAGACTGCAGGAAATAGGATACAGCGAGGCGTCGGCCAACGGGCTATACGGCCAGCTGGCAGGCATGGCAACGCCCCTCATGAATCTTCCCCAGATAGTGACGGCAGCGATACAGATAAGCCTTGTTCCGGCAGTATCGCACATGATTGCAAAAAAAGACTACAATATGTTGGGGGAAACCGTAAAATCGGGTGCGAGGGCGACGCTCATAATAGCCCTTCCGGCGGCATTCGGAATGGTGGTGCTCGCAGAGCCCATAATGCGGCTCCTTTATCCCTTTAAAATCGAGAGCGCCGTAAGCGCAAGCGCAATTCTTTCGGTGCTTGGATTCGGAATCATTTTTCTGTCCATGTTTAAGACGCTTACAGGAATTCTCCAGGGCATGGGAAGGCCTATTGTGCCGGTATGGAACCTGGCTGCCGGGGCCCTGCTCAAAATAGTCCTGACATATGTCCTCGTCGGAATTCCTGCCTTGAATGTAAGAGGGGCGGCAATCGGGACCGTTTTCGGATATGCCCTCGCAGCAACCCTGAACGTCTCATACATCAAAAGGAATCTTAAAATGGACCTTCCGGTTCTTAAGCTTTCGGCAAAGCCGCTCTTTTCGGCTGCGGTAATGGGCGCTGTTGCGTTTTGGGGCCACAAGGCAATGACTCCTCTGCTGGGAGGGGGGATTTAGACGGTGGCATCAATATCTGCTGGAGCCCTTGTATACGGTTGGATGCTTATAAATACCGGGGCTGTAACTTCGGAGGATTTTGAACTTGTTCCAAAAGGGAAAAGAATATATGAAACATTAAATAAAATGAAAATAGGGAAGTGGCAGTCATGAAGAGTAAAATAACAGTTGTCGGACTTGGACCGGGAAGCGTGGATTATCTGTCTTTCAATGCATATGAAAAAATCAATAAAACAGTAAAAGAAAGGCTTTTCTTCAGAACTGAAAAACATCCCACGGTGGATTGGCTGAAAGAAAAGGGTCTATCTTTCAACACGTTCGACGATTACTACGACAAGCATGAAACATTCGAAGGCGTTTATGAGAATATCGTAGGCGATTTGACCGAGGAGGCGAAAAATGGGGATTTGGTTTACGCTGTCCCTGGAAGCCCGTTTGTGGCGGAAAAAACCGTGCAGCTTCTGATTGAAAAATCAAAGGCCGGTTCGTTCGATTTGGACTTTATTCCTGCAGCCAGTTTTGTTGACGCCGTTCTTGCCGCTGTAAGGAAAGATCCGGTCATGGGCGTCAAAATAGTGGACGGGCTTCAAATACGCGACCAGCTTGCGGACACAAGGATGGACACCCTTATAACGCAAGTGTATGACAGATATACGGCATCCGAGGTCAAGCTTTCGCTTTCGGAGCTTTTCGGGGACGAACACCTGATTTTGGTTGTAAGGGCCGCCGGAATAGATGGAATGGAGCGGGTTGAAGAAATACCGGTATATCAACTCGACCATCTGGATTATCTCGACCACCTTACAAGTGTCTATGTGCCGGCTCTTTCGAGCGAAGAAAAAGAAAAACATGATTTTTTCGATCTGCTTGACATAATGGCCAGGCTGAGGGGTGAGAAAGGGTGCCCATGGGACAGGAAGCAGACACATGAAAGCATCAGAAACTGCATGATAGAGGAAGCATATGAAGTTGTTGATGCGATTGACAAGAATGACTATGAGCTGATGGCCGAAGAACTCGGGGACGTTCTTTTGCAGGTTGTTTTCCACAGCAGAATGGCCGAGGAAAAAGGGAATTTCGACATCGGCCATGTCATAGAAGGCATATGCACAAAGCTGATAAGGCGCCACCCCCATGTGTTCGGCGATGAAGACATCGATACAGCCAGCAAGGTCAAGGACAAGTGGGAGGAAATCAAAAGGGAAGAAAAAGCGGAAAAGACCCATTCTGAATCGATGAAAAGAGTTCCGGGTTCCTTGCCGGCTCTCATGAAAAGCATGAAGATACAGAAGAAAGCCGCAAAGGTGGGCTTCGATTGGGACGAAGTGGGACCTGCATTCGACAAAATAAGAGAAGAGACCGATGAGCTTCTTGAAGTTCTGCAGGAACCGGTGCTGTCGGGAAGGCGCGCAAAGGAAGAGATAGGAGACTTGATTTTTGCGGTAGTGAATGTGGCAAGATTCCTAAAGATAGACCCTGAAGAGGCATTGAATTCAACCATCGACAAGTTCGTTGAGCGATTCAGCTACATCGAAAGAAAATCCATTGAAAAAGGGATGGAAATGAAGGAAATGAGCCTTGATGAGATGGATTTGTTGTGGGAAGAGGCCAAAATATTAAAAAATGGATGATTTTCAAAAAAAAAGAGCAATAAAAAAAGGAAATGGCGCATTCGCATAGAATAGGATTAAACGAATCACAATTATATTACAGGAGGGAATAAATTATGAATAAAGCTGAATTGATTGCAAGCATGGCTGAAAAAGCCGGGCTTACCAAGAAAGATACCGAGATGGCCTTGAATTCTTTTGTTACAAGCATAGAGGAATCATTGCTGGCTGGGGAAAAGGTGCAGCTCGTTGGATTTGGAACATTCGATGTAAAAGAAAGAAAAGCGAGACAGGGAAGAAATCCCAGAAATCCCGAACAGGTAATTGAAATTCCGGCATCAAAGGCTCCGGTATTCAAAGCAGGAAAAGCACTTAAAGATTTGGTAAACAAATAGAAACAAGCTGGCTGTGACCGCTTTGAGGTTGTTGTCAAAGTCTCAAAAATACAGAATGATGAAAATGCGGTGTTTCAATGAGCTTTTCAATTGTTGTTCCGGGGCATGGGAATGCGCCGGCAAACATTTTTAAAGTTGCGGGGAGATTCGATTTTTCGTCATTCTGAAAGCAGCCTATGGCTGCTTTTTTAATTAGGAAACACATTGGGAGGAAAACGGTTTTGAGAATAGACAAGTTTTTAAAGGTTTCCAGATTGATAAAGAGAAGGACTGTAGCGAAGGAAGCTTGCGGCAAAGGCAGAATCAAAATAAACGAAAGAGAAGTAAAACCCGGTGCAGAGGTGTCAATAGGGGATATGGTTTCGATTGAAATGGGAAACCGTGTGATGAAATTCAAAATCAAGGATATAAAGGAACATGTAAAGAAGGAAGAGGCGACCGATTTGTATGAGGAAATAATACAATAGAATCGCAAGGGACAAGAGGTGTTGTTATGGCTTCCGGAAAGAGAAGAAAAAAGAAAGGGAATTTCATAAGGCGGAATTTCATTGCGATTGCCATACTTATTGTTTTGGGGTCATATTTCATGACGGTTCTCATAAAGCAGCACAGGATGTATAGCGAACTGAAAGCGGAGGAAGCCCTCGTTTTGGCAGAACTTGCCGAGAAGGAAAAGGAACTGGCGGAAATAGAAAAGGAAATTGAAGAGGCGGGTACGGATGATTATGTCGAGAAGATTGCCAGAGAGGAACTGGATTTGGTCAAGGAAAACGACATTGTATACCGTTTCACGGAAAACGGGGAAAAAGATGAAAATACCGATTAGAGACGGAGTTTTGTCATGAAGCGCGCGGTGATAGACATAGGGACCAATTCAATAAGGCTGCTTGTTGCCGATATGGAAAAAGGGAAAATAACAAGCGGCCAAAAGCATGTGCGAATGGTCAGGCTGGGTGAAATGGTGGACCATTCGAGAATGATCGGAGAAAATGCGTTTTAACGATGCATGCAAGCGTTGGACGAATTCGTGAAAATTGCTTTGGATGAAGGTGCGCATGATATAAAGGCATTGGCTACAAGCGCGGTCAGGGACGCCGGCAACAGGGATGAAATAATAAGAAGAATCGAAGCCGCCCTGCCGCTTGAAGTCGACATGCTTTCGGGCGACGAAGAGGCGGAGATGGGATATTTCGGTGTTCTTTCGAGCTTTGACGCGAAAGGCGTTTTCATGATGGTGGACATAGGCGGCGGAAGCACCGAATTCGCAGTCGGAAACAAAAAAGAAATTTTTTACAAGAAGAGCCTCGACATGGGAGCGGTAAGGATGACTGAGAAGTTCATAAAATCAGATCCTGTAGACCCCGTAGAATCATTTGAATTGGAAAGCCACATAAGGAAGATCATAAAGAGCGAGCTTGGAGACCTTCCATCATATGAAAAAGGAATAGCGGTGGGGATAGGCGGAACGATAACCACTCTTGGAGCAATAAAACTTAAAATGGAAAATTACGATCGGGAAAAGATTCATTTGGCAAGCATCGGCCTGGGAGAAATACGTGAAATGATAAGCGTGTTTGCAAAAGCCAAGCTCGGCAGCCGAAAAAACATAACAGGGCTTGACAGTGAAAGAGCCGATATCATATACGCCGGAAGCATAATATTGCAGGAGATTATGCAATATTTCGGCTACAAGGAAATAATCGTAAGCGACTATGACAATCTTGAAGGCTACTTGATGACAAGGTGAAGAATAGGGGAGCAAAATAAAGACAGGGGTGAAAACCCATTATTAGCATGGTTCTGCCCATGCTT
>PKTO01000309.1 GCA_002869095.1 Clostridiales bacterium | reverse complement strand
TTCTGCCTAAATTCCTCGCCGAAAGAAATGTCGACACGATAATTTCAGGAGGAATGGGAGCATCGGCACAGGAGTTGTTTAGAAAAAGGAATATAAATGTTATAATTGGAGTAACAGGTAAAGTCGAAGAAGCCGTAAAGAAATATCTTGAGGGTGAAATCGAAGCGAAGAATTCTGTTTGCTAAAATTAACACAAGAAAGCGAGATGAATATCTCGCTTTCTCCAATAAATAATGGATGTGATGAAATGAACAGCAAAGTAAGTATGATTGAAGATATTTTAAGGGGAAAGAATTTCAAACTTACTTCTTCCCGAAAGGAAATCATCCGCATTTTCTTGGGAAGCGACAAGCATTTGAAACCCGAGGATGTTTATGAATTGGTCAAAGCCAAAGGAATAAGCCTTCCGACAGTATACAGGACCATAGACATACTTAAGCGAAACCAGATCATAGAGGAAATTTCAATAGGCAAACACAGATACTACGAATTGAAAATTTTCAGCGGCAAAAAATTGCACATACATTTCAAGTGTGATGTTTGTGGAGAAATCTTCGATATTGACGATCAAAAGCTTGTAATGGATCTCATCGACATAACAAGCAACGTTGAAAGCGAATATAAGGTTGAAGTTGAAGATTTGCTAATGGTATTGCATGGGGTTTGTGAAAAATGCAAAAATAAAACGATAATATGATTTCGGGAGGCATAAGATGAAACTCGGACTGATTCAAATGAAAGTAAGTGAAGATAAAGCCGCAAACATCGAAAAAGCTTGCCAAATGATTGAAAAAGCCTGCGAAATGGGTGCGGATATGGCAGTTCTGCCTGAAATGTTCAATTGCCCATACGACAACAAGTACTTTCGTGAATATGCAGAAGATTCATCGGGAATCACCATCGAGTCAATAAAGAAAATTGCTGTCGAAAAAGGAATTTATGTCGTTGCGGGATCGATTCCGGAAATAGATGGGAATGACGTATACAACACTTCATTTGTGTTGGATCCAAAAGGTGAAATAATTGCACGGCATAGAAAAATGCATCTTTTCGATATCGATGTAAAAGACGGAATAAGGTTTTTTGAATCGGAGACTCTATCGCCTGGAGAAGATGTTGCCGTATTCGAAACGCCTTTTGGAAAAGTCGGGCTTGCAATATGCTATGACATGCGTTTCCCCGAATTGATGCGGCTTATTGCGCTAAAGGGCGCAAAACTGATTGTCATTCCTGCGGCATTCAATAGAACCACGGGGCCCGCCCATTGGAAAATGACTGCTAAAACAAGGGCGCTGGACAATCAGGTTTATTTTGCGGCGGTTTCTCCGGCGGTTGACTGGAATGCCACATACAATGCTTACGGACATACAATTTTTGTCGATCCGTGGGGAAGAGTGGTAGATGAACTTGACGATGGTGAAGGGCTGCTTGTTTGCGAACTTGAAAATGAATTGATCGAAAAGGTAAGGAAAGAGTTGCCGCTGATGAAACACAGGCGAACGGACCTGTACGAAATAATATTCAAGGGGGATGGAATGTAAAAATGGATTACAATGATGTACGAAATGAAGCAAGGAAAATAATCGGGAACAAATGCAAAGTGTGCCCCGAATGCAATGGAATAGCATGCAGGGGACAGGTGCCTGGAATGGGAGGCAAAGGTTCAGGAAGCGGATTCATAAGGAACTTCGAGCAGTTGAAAAGCGTAAAAGTTCGAATGGATACGCTTTATGAACCAAGCGAGATAGATGCGGGCATTGAAATATTCGGAAGAAAATTCAAATACCCGTTCTTTGCCGCTCCGATTGGCGGAGTCAAGGTCAATTACGGCGAAGGGCATACGGATACAACATATTCGGAAGCTGTAGTCAAAGGCTGTTTTGAGGCGGGAACGGCTGCATTTACTGGAGACGGAATTCCGGAAGAGTCATTCATCGGGCCATTGGATGCAGTAGGAGAAGTGTCAGGATGCGGTATACCGACAATTAAGCCTTGGGACGTGGAAGAAGCCATAAGAAAGGTGAAACTTGCCGAAAAAAGAAATGTGGCGGCTATTGCAATGGATGTAGATGCAGCCGGGCTTACCGTGTTTGCAAAGCTTGGCAAACCATTGTTTCCACAATCAGTGGAATCGTTGAAAAAAATAATCGAATCAACAGAATTGCCTTTCATTGTAAAAGGTATAATGACTGTGGAAGGAGCTTTAAAAGCGAAACAGGCAGGCGCTTCAGGTATAATCGTTTCGAACCATGGTGGAAGGGTGTTGGATGATACATTGTCGACCATAGAAGTTCTTCCTTCAATTGTTGAAGCCTGCAAAGGAGAAATGAAGATATTCATAGACGGAGGATTCAGGAAGGGTACGGATATTTTCAAGGCAATTGCTTTGGGAGCCGACGCAGTACTGATCGGAAGACCGTACGGAGTTGCCGTTTATGGAGGAGGAATGGAAGGGGCAAAGCTTTATACCGAAAAAATAGGAGCCGAGCTCGAAGATGCCATGAGGATGACAGGAGCGAAGAACCTCGATGAAATAACAATCGACAAAGTGGAATTTGCAAAATAAACAATCGAAATCAAAAGTAAAAAGAGACGGCCGCTGGCCGTCTCTTTTGATTGAATTGTAATTGAAGATTACTTTATGCCGAAAAGATTTCTCTTGTATACGGAATACAATTTTTCAAGCTCAGCCATTTTTATCTGCATTTCAACCTGAAGCCTTGAAACAGTTTCAAAATCGCTTTCTTCTATGGCAGATCTCAATTCCTCGAAAAGGGATTTCTTGCTGAGTTTGTTCTTCATCAGGTCATGTCTAAGTTGATTGATTTTTTCCCAATTGACAACATCATAGTCAGTAGCATTTTCGATGTCGTGAAGCTTCTTGGATGCACGTACAAGTTCGGTGTTTGCATCCAGTATGCGTGACTTGAGTTCGTTGATCCACTGGCATGTCGACGCTGTTTTGAGCGACTTGATTATGTCTTCGGTGAATACTCCGCCGTTTAGAAGCACTTCAACTTTATCGGGATACAAATCCAAAGCCTTCACATTTTCGTAAACTGTTGCCGGAGGCACGCCGAACATTGAATCCCTTTCCTCGTCGGTGTAATCCTCGAACACATCTTCCTCGCTTCTGTATGCTCTGTCTTTTTCAAGATAGAATGCATCGTCACCGGGTTTTTTGGAAAGTTCTTTTTCAATATCTGTCAAGGTAAGGTCGGATGCTGAAATTTTGAGTATCCCGTCGAGCATTGCCTGATATATTGCGGCAACAGACACATAAGTGTTTGTTGTGGGATTTGGAGACCTGACTTCGAATCTTGTAGCCATCGGGTTGTTCATATCCCTTATCAAACCGGCCAGTATTGTCCTGTTTCTTGATGGAGTTTCCACCGTATGTCCCAAAGAGGTCACTATGCATACAGGAGCCTCGAAACCTGGCTTGAGTCTTCTTAGAGCGTCGTTTGTGTTGCTTATGAACGGATTCACTACTTCGTAGTTCTTTAGAAGTCCCATTATGGATTCGAATCCCAATGAACTCATATATGAGGATTTCGGGTCGAGCGGTGAAAAGAGATTGAGCATTTTTCCGGATTTTAATTTTAATGCCAGTCCTATGTGTGTGTGCTTGCCGTTGCCGGCTACGCCTTCAATAGGCTTGGCAAGGAAAGTAACATCGAGGTTTTTGTCGACAAATGTGTCCTTGATTATATCCTGCGCGAACATTTCATTGTCGCCTGTCTGCATTTCCGAACTGTATTTCCAGTCGATTTCAAGTTGTTCCATGATGTAAGTGAAATTACCGTCGCTGTCCATCGCTGAAGGTACTCCGCCTACTTCCTTATGACCCATTTCAACCTCGAAGCCGTACTTGTTGAGTTTCAGCAAAGACTCTTCCAGCGCTGTTTTGACAGGACCGATAGTTCTCTTCCAATACTGTTCCTTCAAGACCTGAGAGGTTGAAAGCTTTTCTATATCCGCCTGCTTGCCTGGAGTCTTTACCCAGAATTCCAATTCGGTTGCGGTAGTAAGCAGTACTTCGTCAATCATGTCGGCACTTTCAATACCGAATTCTTCAAGCAATTTGCTGTTGGTCTTGAAGAGTCCCATCAAATTTTCCTTAAGACATTCTGCCGATCTCTTCAAAACCGAACGGGAGCATACCAATTTGTCTTCGTGGCATAGAAAAGCTGGAATGATGAGAGTTCCTACAGGCAAAGAAGTGGAAGGGTCCGTCAAATCGTAATTATAGTCGATGAACCATCTGACATCTTTGTCCGGAATCAAATCGACCTTGGCATTGCTGAGGTCTGCGATTTCAGGAAGCACAACGCTTGAACCGTCAGTCTGGACTCCTTTAACGAGGAAATCGGCAATATCTTCCTTGAAAAGTTCAATTGGAATTTTTTCATCTGTGTGGTTGTTTCCCAAATCAACTGCTACAAGCGATACGAATTTGATTTCCGGATGCTTGTCGAGAAGCTCCAATAAACCTTGATCGTCATATGTTCCGGGGTTGATTAAATAGAGAAGCTCGTCATAAATTTTTGAAACCATACAATCACCTCTTCTTAAAATATTTGATAATGAATAATTATAGCACAAAAATTATTAATGTAAAGATAGTAAATTTCAAAAATATTGCACAAACATAGCAAATGCAATGCTTATAAGCGAAAATAAATTATTTATTAAAAATATTAATACGTATAATGATACGGGATACAACGTATAATGAAAGTAATTAACTTAAACAATGTTCGTTATTATAAAACTTGTGCAATTCAAAAATATCGTTTAAGATTTAGGTGTGAATAAATACTGGAGGAGGATAAAATGATTGACTTGCGAAGCGATACTGTTACAAAACCTACAGACAGAATGAGAACAGCTATGGAAAATGCCATTGTGGGTGACGATGTTTATGGAGACGACCCTACAGTAAACGAATTGGAGCGCTTGGCTGCAAAAATTATCGGAAAGGAAGCATCGGTATTTGTACCGAGTGGGACTTTTGGAAATCAGCTTGCCGTTTTGACCCATACGAAACGCGGAGACGAGGTTATTCTAGGAAGAGGGAGTCATATATTTCAGCATGAAGTCGGTGCCGCGGCAGTAATTGCGGGCGTCCAGCTCAGACTTGTCGATGATGAGAAAGGATACATGTCACTTGACGATGTAAAAGAAGCGATAAGAAGCGAAAACATACACTTTCCCGAGACGGGATTGATATGCATAGAAAACGCGCATTCAAACGGAATGGCTGTTTCTCCTGATAAATATGAAGAAATACGAAAATTGGCCAAAAAGAATAAAATACCGATACACATGGACGGTGCACGTGTTTTTAATGCGGCAGTTTCTTTGAATGTCAATGTAAAAGATATTGCCAACTATGCAGACAGCGTTATGTTCTGTCTTTCTAAAGGACTTGGAGCCCCAATCGGATCAATTTTAGCGGGAGACAGGGAATTTGTAAAGAAGGCCAGGAAAAACAGAAAATTGATGGGCGGAGGCATGCGCCAGGCAGGAGTCATTGCAGCCCCGGGAATATTGGCATTGGTTGAAATGGTTGACCGTTTGAAAGAGGACCACGACAATGCGAAGATGCTGGCTTCAAAATTGGATGAAGTCAAAGGCATAGACGTAAGACACGACAGAAATGACATTAACATGGTTTATTGCACAATACCAAAAGAATTGATAAAAGAAGAAAAACTTGTAAAGGAAATGAAAAAGAACGGCATATTGATAAATGGGGCGGAAAACGAAGAATACAGGTTTGTTACAAACAAGGATGTAAGCAGTGAGGACTTGGAAATTTTCATGAATGTAATCATGGAATTGACTAAATAGAACCGCCGAATTAACTGAGTGTCAATTTATGGGTTAATGTGTTATCATATGTAAAGGGATTTTTAAATTGACACAGGAGGTCGCCATGCAACCTGCCATTTATGAATTAAAAAAACAGATTTTGGAATTGGAGAGGGTCGGATATATAAAGCACCCTGAAGATATAAGAAAAGTTTTGACTCGCATAAGGTCTATTTGCGATGAAATAGAAGAAGGGACCGTCGATATTCAGGACCATCCCATTCAATATAAAGTAATAAACAGGCTTCCTTTCCTGTTGAAGCCGATTCTTAAAAAGGATTATTTCAAAGGCGATTATCTGGAAAAATTTGCAGTGGAAAGGACAATGCAGCTTAAAGAGGCTGACGCCCTCATAACCCATAACAATTTTTGGAAGGAACATGAAGATGTCAAGGGAAACGTGTTCGGTTCTTTGCCTGTTGAAATGATGACGGCAAATTCTGTTTCGAAGTTGTTGCAAATGGGATGGCACGAAGCAAATGTGAATGTAATCGACTTCAAGATGAAAGAAATCAAAGAGAAAGCGATTTCAAGATTTTGCGAGAAGAATTTTGAACAATTTATTCTGGTCAAGGAAAAAGCTACTGGAACATATCTGGCCCTTCAATATGAAGCTAAAAAAACTCATCTGTAAGATGAGTTTTTTATAGGAACTTTTCCTTTGCCTTATACCAGAAATTATAGTTGTTCATTCTGAGCAGCTTGGTGCCGACTTCGGAATACCGTATGCTTATGCTTTCAATTTCTTTGTAATTGTATTCCATACCGTCTGTAACGATAAGTATGGAATTTTCATAAGTGTATTCAGGCTTTAGTCCAATCACCGTAGATTCAGGAAGTATTACGCTTGAAGTGAATGAACGGTAAGCAGTTGTGTTTATCGGAGATACGGGTGTTATTTGGAGTATGTTTATCTTTGGATGCACTATGCTTCCACCGAGTGAATAGTTGTACGCGGTGCTGCCCGCAGTGGTGGAGACAAGAATGCCGTCTCCGCTGAAATTTTCGAGTACGTCGTTGTCCAAAGTGATCAGCAAGTGTATTGTTGCAGATTTGTCGCCCTTTATGACTATTTCATTGATGCCGATTACATGCATGCAATCCGTAAGAGTGCATATTTCGGCTTCTATGTGCTTTATTTCATCAATCCTATATTCGTTTCTTTCATACTTGTCTACAAAATCCTCGATATTTTGTGGAAGAAGTTCCTGGAAGAAACCAAGATGACCTGTGTTTATGCCTATCACGGGCATTTCTGGGAAATCGTATTTATGCATTGTTCTTAAAAATGCACCGTCTCCACCGATTGTTATCAATAATTCAGCATCCGGATCATACTCTGTTTTGACCTTGAAATTTCGGTCTATAAGTGTTTTTACCAGAATATTTTCCGCATATAGGGACTGTGAATTGTTGTTAGATACAATGCTTATCAGTTTTTCATTCATGGATATGTACTCCTTGCAAATTTGATTGTAGGCTAACACTACTATATACCAAAAGCTTTGATTTTGAAAGGTGGCAATACAGCATGGAAAGGAATCCGGACTTTAAATTTATAGTCGACGAAAAAAATGCGGATAAAAAAATAATCGACATATTGCATAAAGAAATGGGAATGTCGGGGAGACTTGTGAGAAAACTCAAAAAAGGAAAAGCGGTTGAGTCAAATGGTGAAAAAACTTCGATTTACAGCCGGGTAAAATCGGGGGATTTGCTTGAGATACATTTCCCTCAAGAACCATGCGAGGATACACCGAATGAAGAAATTGAAGTGGAGGTTCTGTTTGAAGACAAGTGGTTGTTGGCTGTGGAAAAACCGGCCGGTCTTTTGGTCCATCCGATAAAGACGGATCAAAATGACACATTGTCCAACGGAATAGCCTCATATATGAAATCAAAAGGAGAGGATTATATAGTAAGGCATATAAATCGCTTGGACCGTGACACATCGGGGGTGGTCCTCATTGCGAAGAATTCATATGTGCATGATCAAATCGCGGTGCAAATGAACAACGGAGAAATAAAAAAGTCATATAATGCGATAGTTGAAGGTATATTGGATAAAAAGTCAGACCGGATCGACCATCCAATAGGAAAGCCGGATATATTGAATATCAGAAGAGAAGTCATGGAAAATGGGAAACCGTCGACTACGCTGTATGAAGTTGTTTCCGAATCGGATGATTTGAGTTTTTTGAACATACGGCTGCTGACAGGCAGAACGCATCAGATAAGGGTTCATATGGCGCATATAGGCCATCCTGTGCTTGGAGATGATTTATACGGAACCCCAAGCGAATTGATTGCAAGACAGGCATTGCACGCCGCTTCTTATGCATTCAGACATCCTGTGACAAAGGAAATTGTTGAAATCAAGTCGGAATTGCCTCGAGACATGCGGAATATTATGGAACGAAAAAATTTTGAATAATTGCGACTATGTTATATAATGATATAAAGAAAAGGAAATGCCTGAGGTGTTTGTTATTTCTAATAAATTCAACCACTGGATTTAATACGGGAGCCCGTGTTTTTCTGTAGATGGCAAGCCTGTTTATGGACGTCAAAAGCCGAAAATAGGGCACCCACCTGGTTGTAACCGGGTATGAATTTAAAGAAGACGGCATCTTGGGTATGAATTATAGCTTCTGTAAATCAGAAGCTATATTTATATTTGAATATTGCGATGCATGCGAGGGGTATTATAATGAATGAGACTATTTTAATTCTTTTGACAGATATGACAAGCAAAGTCGGGATTATTATTACCTTGGCTTTTTTATTGTCGAAAATAGCAGTATTCAAGCGTCTTGTCACAAAAAAGAACATAACTTTGGTTGATAAAATAATAATGTCGGTATTATTTGGATTATTGGGAATACTGGGTACATACGCAGGAATACCGGTAAATGGCGCGATAGCGAATTCAAGAATCATTGGTGTTTTCGTTGCAGGGTGGCTTGGCGGTCCCTTGGTCGGGTTTTTGAGCGGCTTCATAGCAGGTTCGCACAGATGGTTGATTGACATAGGCGGGTTTACGGCAGTGGCTTGCGCAGTATCAACAATTACGGAAGGATTGCTGGCCGGATATTGCAGCAAGCTGTTCAGGAACATACGCATGGATTGGCTTGGAGCTCTTGTTATGGGAGCTGTTGCCGAACTGATACAGATGGTGATAATTCTGTTGATTGCAAAACCTTTTACGGATGCATTGGAATTGGTGAAAATCATTTGGCTTCCAATGGTATTCGTAAATTCTATAGGAATTTCATTGTTCATTGCAATAACTCAAAGCATACTGCTTGAAAAGGAAAGAATAAAAGCTGAGCAAGCGCAATTGACTCTAAACATAGCAACCAAAACTTTGCCGTATCTCAGACAGGGATTCAACAAGGACACTTCAAAGGAGGCTG
>PKTO01000059.1 GCA_002869095.1 Clostridiales bacterium | reverse complement strand
CAATCTTTTCGACTCTTAGGATTGTCCCCAATGCTATGACCATAGGCACCACCAAAGGGTCGAACAAGAGCATCGAGGCCAAACCTATGGCAAATCCCAAGGAAATGAATGTGGACTTGTTTATTATTATCGGCATCGACTCGGTCAATACCGCCAAAAAAACAAAATAGAGCAATTCAAACCACATGTCGGCCTTTGCTATGTGCAAAGCGCTTACAACCAGGGTAACAAGACCCACAAGGCTTATGGCAATTGTATAGCTCTTCAACTTGAATTCTTTCATGATGATCTCCCACCGTTTTCGACTCTCTGTCTGTATATTGCAAAAATAATTTGACTTGACCGCCTGCATTGATGCATCTATAATAACGAACCGGCTTGCTTCATTTCTTTGTTGTTATCTCCAGCCCCAATGAGCTCCGCCTGCCAACACGAGAGAAAGCAGCGACATGAATAATACCATTAGTCTTTTCACAATATAGCCTCCTTTTCAAGTATGCTCTGTTATGCTCCGCTAACTTGAACAGGCTATTTCGCTACGCTTATGTAAAAAGATTTTTAAAAAATAATAATTTGAGCCGGTTCGTCACTATCAAATTAATTGGGTTTCATGACTTTGCGATTAATGGCATCAAGAACGGCTTTTACGACGCTTTGTTTCTCGTCCTTTCTGACAACCGCCGTGCCCGACAGGAATATCTCCTGCGAAGAAGACATAAGGCTTACTCCAACCACAAAAACATCCTCCTCGGAAAGTCTTATTTTGCGAATCCCCTCTAAAATGAACTTGCTTTCGTTCTTGATCATGTTGTTTATGCAGCTTAATGTAGCCTCGGCCAAAAGGCGATGCACATTTCTTGGTGTATTGAAACCGGAAAGCTTGCTGACATAAATCTCTCCACAATCCAAAAGCTCCACAGCCACTTCCGCCATGTTGCCTCCGACACTGAAACCGACACTCTTTATTTCGGGCCTTGAACTTTTTCCCCAGTCCTGCTGGAAATCTATCTGCGCCACCGAAATTTTCTTGTAATCCAAATCGACATCGAACTTTGATATTACTGCAGATTGTATGTCCCTAGAAATTTGTTTTGCATTCCTGGAGTTTTCGGCCAAAACATGAACCTCTGTAATCAATTCTTCCTCGGCTATGACCTTGCATGAAATAACATCCGGCAGGCTGCCTATGGTTTCCTCAATTTCCTTAGTTTCTATTCCCTTTACCTGCATGTAAACACCCCCGTCGGCGCCCGATTAAAAAAGAATATATCTATCGCACCAATTATATCATTTCTACACGTATCCTTGATATTCCTTTGATTTTTTAATAATAATTTCATTATTTTTGTGTTTTTATGCACAAAAACGCCTGATTCATACAAATCAGGCGCCTGACCATTAAAATTCAATATATCGTCGGCTCAATCAAGCCGTAATTTCCGTCTTTTCTTTTATAAACCACATTAACCTCGTCGCTCTCCGAATTGCCAAAAACAAAGAAACTGTGGCCCAGAAGCTCCATCTGCAGAACCGCTTCTTCCGGGTCCATGGGCTTCACCGGAAAACGTTTTGTCTTTACAATCTTGAACTCTCCTTTCTCGGCTTCTTCAACATCCGGAATATTCTCGATCCTTATGCTTTCATGACCCCTGTACTGCCTCTCTATTCTGGTTTTCTGCTTTTCAAGCTGCTTGTGGAGTTTGTCGATTGTCTTGTCGATGGAAGTGTACATGTCGTTTGTTGATTCCTCTGCCCTGAGGAGAACTCCGTTCTTCAGGGGAATCGTAATCTCCACGATTTGTCGATTCTTTTCCACGCTCATTGTCACTTGGGCATCGACCTCACTGCCAAACAGTTTGTCGATTCTTTCAAGTTTGCTTTCAGCCATGTCCCTTAATGCATCTGTTATGTCGATGTTTTTTCCGCTTACGATTATTCTCATAAACTTCATCCCCTTCCAATGCTTTTCTATATTGATTTGTTAATTTACTTTTACCCAAATGAATCTTGCTGAAACTAGATAATAATCAAAAAAACAAACTCCTTTGCATCGTTATTGATGCAAAGGAATCACTTGCTTGGGAATTTTCCATATGCTTGCAAAAAAGCCTTGCCAGAATAAATGCCCCTTCATCT
>PKTO01000040.1 GCA_002869095.1 Clostridiales bacterium | reverse complement strand
TTCATTTCACCATAAGGTTTTGCGCCATTTATGTCTGCCGCTATTGTCTTGTATCCATGGTCCTTCAAGTCTTCTAAAAATTGTCTTCCCGGTATTTTCTGGATTACAGGCATGTGGAAAATCGATCCCATGGCGCTTCTCAATACTTTTGCATTGTATGCGTCAACGCTTCCTGAAGAAATCGCAACCAAGCCTGCTCCTGCAGCATCGGCAGTTCTTATTATCGTTCCGAGGTTTCCAGGATCCTGCAGGCGGTCAATAAAAATGACCAGGTCAGGCGAATCCCCAATTGTTTTTTTTAGCGGATTTGAGGGCATTTCAGCGACAGCAAGAAGGCCTTGAGAAGCGACCGTTTCGCATACATGCCCAAACACCGCCAAATCGGTTTCAATCGCTTCTGTTCCAGATGCCGAAAGAGTTTCCACTAGGGAAATTTTCTTTTCATCGATCGAGTCGACGAACAAAATCGTCTTTATATTCAACCCGCTTTCCACGGCATCCTTTATCAGCCTATACCCCTCTAAAATGATTTCAGCGTGTTTTTCACGGTATTTTCTTTTTTCAAGGGATTTTATTCTTTTAATCGTTTCATTTTGTCTTGAAATGATTTTCTTCATTTTTTACCTTTCCCCAAGGCTTCCAAGGTCTTCGTTTTCTCCTACAACGATGAGCGTATCGCCTTCCTCAATCGTGTCGACTGCAGTAGGTGAAATGTTTATTTCGGCATTGCGTTTTATCGCCATTACATTCACGCCGTACTTGGCACGAATGTTTATTTCAGCCAGGTTCTTTCCTGCCCATTCTGAAGGGGCTTGAATTTCAACTATGCTGTAATCCTCCGACAACTCTATATAATCAAGTATGTTTGAAGAAACCAGATTGTTGGCAACCTTCACTCCCATTTCACGTTCAGGGAAAACCACCCTGTCGGCGCCTGTTTTATAAAGAACCTTTGCATGAAGGTCGTTCTGCGCTTTTGACACAACATAGTCTATTCCCATCTCTTTGACCATAAGCGTTACAAGAATCGACGCCTGCATGTCGTTTCCTATAGCTACTATCGCGACATCAAAATTCCGTATTCCCAATGCTTTCAATGAAGTCTCGTCCGTGGCGTCGGCCTGGACGGCATGAGTCACATGCTCCACTATGTCCGCCACCGTCTCTTCGCTCTCATCGACCGCCAAAACCTCATGCCCCAAAGAATAAAGGGTCTTGGCAATGCTTGTGCCAAATCTTCCGAGACCTATCACAACAAACTGTTTTTTCATTTCAACCCCTCCCTTTATCCAACGCTTACCTTGCCTTCCGGATATTTGATGAATGTTTTCCTTCTCTGCTGCTTTTGCGCTACTGCCACAGCCAATGTCATCGGCCCAAGTCTTCCAATGAACATAATAAGCGATATTATGATTTTGCCCGATTGACTGAGGTTTGGAGTCAATCCAAGGCTCAGCCCCACAGTTCCGAAGGCGGAAGTCGTTTCAAACAGTATGCTCATGAAATCGGCACCTTTTTCTGTAAAAGACAAAAGCATCGTCCCTGTTATGACAACCGCCAAAGATACGCTTGCAACAGCCAACGCCCTGTTTACAATATCCCTTGGAATCTTTCTTTTGAATATCTCTGTTTCATCCCTTCCGTTTACCATGGAAACAATTGTAAAGAGAAGAACGCCGAAAGTGGTCACCTTTATCCCTCCGGCAGTCGAACTGGGGGCGCCGCCGATGAACATGAGTATTATTGTCAGAAACTTCGTCGGAATGGTTGTTCCTTCCATCGATACCGTGTTGAAGCCTGCCGTGCGCGGAGTTATGGAATGGAACAGCGATGAAAGTACTTTTCCCTTTCCCGAAAGACTTCCCATTGTTTGCGGATTGTTGTATTCAAAAGCGAAAATCAAAACAAAACCTGCTGCGATCAGAATTCCCGTTATGTAGAGTGTAAGTTTTGAGTGAAGCGAAAACTTGCGGTCAATCCTGTTTTTTGCCGTCCCGAACTCGAAAAGGTCGACAAGGACTGTAAAACCCAGCCCTCCAAGTATTATAAGCAATCCGACAGACAATGTAACAAGCGCATCTCCCGAAAAGCCTGTCAGAATCCCAAAATTGCCCATCAGATCAAATCCGGCATTGCAAAAAGCCGATACCGAATGGAACGCTGCAAAACCCAATCCATTTTCCCATCCGTACATGGGAACAAAACGGAAAGACAAAAGAGCTGCTCCCACCGCCTCTATCGCCATGGTGGCTATTATGACATTCTTCGTGAGCCTTACAACGCCCGAAATCGTAAACTGGTTCAAGGCCTCCTGCATCAGAAGCCTCTCCTTGAGCGAAATTCTCCGTCCTACAAGCAGAGCTATCAGAGTGGTCATTGTCATGAAACCCAAGCCTCCGACTTGAATCAAAAAAAGTATTACGCCCTTTCCAAAAACCGTCCAATAAGAAGCAGTGTCGCCTATAACCAGACCGGTCACGCATACAGCTGAAGTTGCCGTAAAAACGGCATTTACGAATCCAACGCTTTCGCCGTTTGAAGAAGCCTCCGGCAGCGAAAGCATTATTGCGCCTGCAAATATTATTGCGGCAAATCCCAATACCAATGTCTGTGCAGGATTGAGATTGTATCTTTTCAACCTTTTCTTTGTGCGGATCTTCTCCACCCCCTTTAGCATAAGCGGATATAACATTATACCATTTATGCAGTAAAAAGATAAGAACGGCTGGCGAAAACAGCTGGCGGTTGGCAGTGGGCAGCGAGCAATTAAATGCAAAAAAACAAGAAAAAAGCCCTATTCCGCCGTGAAACGATGAAATAAAGGATATATTGTTTATCCATACAGATAAATTACAACTTCCAGGCAAACAAAAAACCTCAAGTTCAAGGTGTTGCCATAAGTCTGCAGGCTGGCGCATTTTTATGCGCGGCCGAACGACTTTCGGCAAACAACGATGAAATTGAGGCTATATTGTCTATCTGAACTTATTGAAGCTTTTCTTTTGCCACCTCTACAAGCTTGGCGAAACCTTCCGCGTCATGGATAGCCATTTCCGAAAGCATTTTTCGGTTGATGCTGATGTCTGCAAGCTTGAGTCCGTTCATGAATCGGCTGTAGCTCATTCCGTTTTGTCTTGCTCCAGCATTGATTCTTGAAATCCACAATTTGCGGAAATCTCTCTTTCTTAGCTTCCTGCCGGTATATGCGGATCTGAGGGCTCTCATTACTGCAGTGTTGGCTGCTCTGAAAGTCTTGCTCTTGGATCCATAATAACCCTTGGCGAGTTTTAATATCTTTTTATGCTTTTTCTTGGCGTTTAAAGCCTTTTTTACTCTTGCCATTTTTCTCTACCTCCCTTGCTGCCAAATTCATTTTACAGATATGGCAATACTTTTAAGATTCTTTTGTAATCGGCACTCGATACAGAAGCCGCTTTTCTGAGTTTTCTTTTTCTCTTTTGTGTTTTTTTATTCAAGATATGGCTTTTATAGGCCTTGAATCTCTTCAATTTGCCGGTACCTGTTTTCTTGAACCTCTTTGCAGCGCCTCTATGCGTCTTCATTTTTGGCATGACGATTCCTCCTTCCAAAATCTTTATTTATCAACCGGTGCCATGAATGCCACCATGCTTCTGCCTTCCATTTTTGCTTTTTTATCAATAGTGCCGCTTTCAGCCACCATTTCAACAAATTTATCGATTACGCCATATCCCATCTGGGTATTGCCCAGTTGCCTCCCCCTGAATCTCAAAGCGATCTTTACACGATCACCGTCTTCGAGGAATTTGCGTGCCCGTTTTGCTTTTGTTTCCAAGTCGTGCTGATCGATATTAAGGCTCAAGCGGATTTCCTTGATCGTAATTTGTTTCTGCTTCTTTTTGGCTTCTTTGATTTTCTTTTGCTGTTCATACTTGAACTTACCGTAATCCATGATTCTGCAGACGGGCGGTTTTGCGTTCGGCGCCACCTTTACGAGATCCATTTTCTTCTCCGCAGCCAAATCCATAGCTTGCTTTATGGATACTACGCCCAACTGCTCACCGTCATCTCCAACCAATCTTACTTCCCTGTCACGGATTGATTCGTTCAACTCAAAATTCTTAATGGTTGTCCACCTCCTGAATAATTTTCCATACTTTTAGACAATATAAAAGCGGATGCCGAAGCATCCGCAAAAAGACATGTGAACTGAAACATTCAATCTGTCCATATTGGCCCCGACGGATTATTCCGCAAGGCGAGAAGCGGATAACTTCTACTTTGTTTTACTAAAGCAGTTTACCATTTGCCAAAGCTTTTGTCAACTCTCCGGCAAAATCTTTCCTTCTACATTTTTCAGAAGCTCTTCGATGAAGCCTTCAACTTTTGCACTTCCAAGATCCCCTTTGTCCCGAGACCTTACGGAAAGGGTTTGGGACTCGACTTCCTTGTCGCCGATTATGATCATGTAAGGCACTTTTTCAAGCTGGGCTTCCCTTATTTTATAACCTATTTTTTCATTTCTGTCATCGAGTTCAACCCTTATTCCTTTTACAGCCATCAATTTCACAATGCCTTCAGCATAATCCGCGTGCTTGTCGTTTATGGTCAACACCCTTACTTGCTCCGGAGAAATCCAAAGAGGGAACTTGCCGGCGAAATGCTCGATGATTATTCCTATGAATCTCTCTATGCTTCCGAATGCAACCCTGTGAATTACGATTGGTCTGTGTTTTTCACCATCTTTGCCGATGTATGTCAAATCAAATCGTTGCGGCAATTGGAAATCGAGCTGTATGGTCCCGCACTGCCAAGTCCTTCCCAAGCTGTCCTGAAGATGGAAGTCTATCTTGGGACCGTAAAATGCACCGTCTCCCTCATTGACCACGTAAGGCAGCGCCATTTCCTTCAGGGCTCCTTCCAATGCCGTTTCAGCCATGTTCCATTCCTCATCCGATCCGAGGGCCTTTTCGGGCTTTGTTGAAAGCTCGACATAGTATTTCAAACCGAAAGTTGAATAGACCTCGTCGAAAAGAGCGGCTACACCCTTGATTTCATCCTTTATCTGTTCAGGCAGCATGAATATGTGGGCATCGTCCTGAGTAAAGGCCCTTACCCGCATAAGTCCGTGCAAAGCTCCTGAAAGTTCGTGCCTGTGCACTCTTCCAATCTCTCCGACCCTCATCGGGAAATCCCTGTAAGAATGCGGCTCCATGTCGTATACAAGCATTCCTCCAGGGCAGTTCATCGGCTTGATTGCATAATCCTCATCGTCTATCTTAAGCGCGTACATGTTTTCCTTGTAGTTTTCCCAATGACCCGATGTTTCCCAGAGGGCCCTGTTCAGTATTATAGGAGTCTCTATTTCAACATAGTCCCATCTTTTGTGGACTTCCCTCCAATAATCGAGGAGCAGATTCTTCAGTACCGTACCCTTCGGCAGGAAGAACGGGAAACCCGGTCCCTCTTCCATCATGGCGAACAGTTTAAGTTCCTTTCCCAATTTCCTGTGGTCTCTTCTCTTCGCCTCTTCAATTCTCTCGAGGTATTCTTCAAGAAGTTTTTTCTTGGGGAACGCCGTCGCATAAATTCTTTGAAGCATTTTATTTTTCTCGTCGCCTCTCCAATACGCTCCAGCAACGCTCATGACCTTTACTGCTTTCACCTGCTTTGTGGATGGCAGATGCGGTCCTGCGCAAAGGTCCACCCAACCCGACATGCGATAGAAAGAAATCTTCGCATCCTCAGGCAAATCGTTTATCAGTTCAACCTTGTATTTTTCGCCTTTTTCTTCCATGAATTTTACGGCTTCAGCTCTTGGCAATTCGAACCGTTCAAGCTTTTGGTCCTCTTTTACTATCTTCATCATTTCATCTTCGATTTTCTCGAAATCCTCGGCAACAAAAATATGGTCCGATTCAAAGTCATAATAGAAACCGTCCTTTATGGCGGGTCCTATTGCAAGCATTGTTCCAGGGTAAAGCTTCTGAACAGCCTGTGCCAGTATGTGAGATCCGGTATGCCTGAATACATTCTTTCCTTCAGGCGAATCGAAAGTGAAAAGATTCAGTTCCCCATCCTCGTCAAGCTCACTGTTCATATCTATTGTCTTTCCGTTGAATTCGGCTGCAAGAGCTTCTTTGGCGAGCCTTCCGCTTATTTGTTTTGCGATTTCATGAGGAGACGTTCCTTTTCCAACCTTTATTTCTTTTCCGTCCTTCAACATGATGTTAATGTTTTCCATAAAATATCCTCCTTTATTTTCAAAAAATAAAAAGCCCATCCCTGAAAGGGACGAGCATATACCCGCGGTTCCACCCTGATTGTAAGAAACCCCTCAAACTTTTAACGCATCTCTGCGTCGGCCATTTCACAAAATGCTAATAGGGCCGATGCTCCGGGGCAGTACGGCATGAATCATATCGGAACGGTCTCAGCAATCCGCCCCTCTCTGTAAGAATGTTTTCCATGTCAAGTCCCCTTCATGGCATGTTGCTATTCAAATGTAATTACCTCTTATTATAAGTTTTTATGCACTTTTGTCAACATTATAAGGATATTTGTCGTTTTTCTATGCAAACACAAGTATTAATCCCTGCACCAAACCTATAGCCAGCCCGATTACCCCTCCTAGAAGCTCTATGTGCTTGAGTTCCTTTTTGGCTATTTTAAGGATTATTTCCTCTATTTTTTCGTAATCGGCCATGTTTATTTTTTCTTCTATCATTCCGGATATGCTCACCTTTTCGATGGCCTTGTGGACAAGAACCTCCGTCAATTCATTTATTGCGTCGTCGCTCTCCTCATCTATGATTTTATTTATATGGTCCAGAATCATGATCTTGAAAGCGAAAGGTATGAAAATCGGAAACCTCTCGTCGGCAACATTCTTAAGCTTGTTTTTTATCAATGAATAAATCTGTTCCTTGTTGTCGTCGTTTATCAGCTCTTCAATGATTTCTTCCAGTGATACGAGCTCCTTCTCGACGGTTTCAGCGATGTTTTTCGCTATTTCGCCCCTTCTCTTGGGTATAAGCCCTTGAAGAGTAAATCCCAAAACCGGTATCCTTACCGGCTGTACAGGCCTGAAAATCATCTTGATTGCCGTGACGTTCGTAGACCATCCTATGACCGCTCCCACTAAAGCCATAAAAATCAAACGGTAATATATATCCATGCATCTCATCCCCCATCAATGTCCCCTGCCTGATCCAAACATCATTTTACAAAAAGTCAATCGTACGTCAAGATGCCGTTGCTTCGTCCATCAAAGCCTTGAGGCGTTCCTTCCCTATAACGTAATTCGTATTGCAAAAGTGGCAGTTCACTTGAGCTTTTCCGTCTTCCTCGATCATTTTCAATATTTCATCTTTGCCCAGGCTTATTATCGCTTTTTCCACTTTTTTTCTGCTGCAGTCGCAGGTATATGAGACTTCCTGTTCCTCGAGTATTTCAAACAAGAAGGGTTCGAGGATGATTTCCGCCATTTTACTTACGTTTCCGCCTGATTTCCTGACTATGTCTGAAATTGATTCAAGCCTTTTCACGTGATCCTCAAGTATGTCTATGAGAAAAGGATTGCAGTCAGGCATAGGCTGTATTATGAATCCGCCGGCTGCTCCTATTGAAAAATCTCTTTCAACGAACACTCCGAGCGAGACCGCCGAAGGCTCCTGCTTGGAATACATGAAATACGCCGCTATGTCTTCAGCTATCTCGCCTGAAACCAATTCGGACTGTCCGATGTAGGGCTCCTTCATCCCAAAGTCCTGAATCACCAGCAATTGGCCTTCCCCTATCGAGCCCCCGACATCAAGCTTGCCTTTTTCGTTCAATTTCAAAGGCGCTTTTGAATTGGAAACATAACCCTTGGCCTTACCTTCGGAATCTGACACAGTAACAATGTGTGAAATGTCCGCCGACCCCTTTATTTGAAGAGTGAGCTTGTCCTTCTTGCCTTTCATCATCCATCCCATCATTGATGATGCAGTCAGCAGCCGCCCCAGCGCCGCAGAAGAAACCGGAGTGGTTTCATGTATTTTTCTGGCTTTTTCAACCAGGTCGGTAGTCTCTCCTATAAAAAATCTCAATTGTCCGGACTCCGCTATTCCCCTTATCAACTTGCTTCCCATATTTTTCTCCTTCCGTTTACAATTCACAAACGAATGTTATCCTCTCACTCTCTTTCACAGGTTCTTTGAATGTAAGAGTTTCGTAAATTTTAATTTTGCCGAATCCTGCCTGACGCAGCATTTTATCAAGTTCAGCGGTCCCGTATGCCCTTTGGAGGTGCACTTCCTCATGCTTGCTGTACAATTCCCCTTCTTTGCCGAAAAAAGTGAGGAACATCTCTATCAATTTTTTTCTGTTGTCATAGAAGTTCTCCCATATATAGGAGACTTCAGGCTTGTTCTCGGCAAAAATATTGTTTCCCAAAACAGTCGAAAGCTTGTATTCGGAACTTATGTCAAATATGAACACGCCATCCGGACTTATTATTGAGGAGACCTTTCCGAAGAGTTCTCCGGCCTCGCTTTTGTCTGTAATGTAGTTTATTCCGTCGCAAAGGCAAAGGACGGCATCCGTTTTCCTGTTGTAATCCAGGCTGCCCATGTCTTGGAGTATGAATGGAATTGACAGGCCTTTCGCCGAAGCCTTTTCACCCGCAAGCGTCAGCATCGACTCGGAGATGTCCAGACCTGTGCACGAGTACCCCCTCTCCGAGAGCCTGATTGCAATGTTGCCGGTTCCGCAGGCCAATTCGAGAATGGTTTCCGTGTTTGCCCTGCGCCTTTCAAAAATTGCCGTGACATAATCCGTCCAAAGATCGTAGTCTGTTCTTTCCATAAGCAAATCATAATATTTCGCAAAATAAGTCTATGAATCCATATTTACCTCCAAGAACTCAAAACTGCGATTTCAAACAAAACATACATGGCTCCTGTAACCGCTACGGGAATAAATCCCCACCATCTTACCTTATCATCCTCTTCAGGTTCAAGCCCTGCTGCTGTTTCATCATCCGGGCTTGAATTGCAAGTCCTAAGCCTTTCAGCCGAAAGCTTTTTCAGCCTTTTTATCAACAGCCATGAAAATATCAAACAACCTGATATAAGGGCCGCAATCGACAAATATTGGATTGCCGGTCCGCTTTTCGAAGCAGTGTCCGCAATTTCCGCACCGGAGCTTTCATTCTGCGCCATCGAAGTCATAAATCCAATAGTGACAGACAATGCGTTGTGCAGCGAATGCGCCAAAATCGCGGAATATATGGAATCTGTGATATGCACATAGTAGCCGAACAATGCTCCCAGCATTATTGGGGCTGCCAGATTTTGCAGATTGAAGTGGAAAAGGCCAAACAATACAGCCGTTGAAAGAATTGCCCTTTTCGGCCCGTAACGTCCGTAAGCCTTCATTTTCAAGCCTCTGAACAAAAACTCCTCGCATATTCCCGCGCTTACTGCCACCGCAAAAATGAGCAAG
>PKTO01000053.1 GCA_002869095.1 Clostridiales bacterium | reverse complement strand
TTCAGCAATGATGCCGATTTCCATACAGTGAAGGTTGAAAAAATGCCCTCAGACATGATGGGCTTGGACATAGGCAATGAAACAGTTGGAGAATTTGCGGATGTTATTGCGAAGTCAAGGACGGTGCTTTGGAACGGGCCCATGGGTGTCTTTGAGATGGACAATTTTGCAAAAGGCACACTTGGGGTGGCAAACGCTTTGGCGGATTCAACAGCAACGACCATAATAGGCGGTGGAGACAGCGCCGCGGCGATACATAAATTCGGTTTGGAAAATAAAATGAGTCACATATCGACAGGAGGAGGGGCATCGCTTAAGCTCTTCGAGGGCGGAGCTTTGCCGGGAATAGAATGCATATCGGACAAGGGGGAATTATGATATGAGAAGGCCTTTGATAGCCGGAAATTGGAAGATGAACATGTCGGTAAGGGAAGCCGAGGATTTTATCGATGCAATAAAAAAAGCAGCCGACACGACAAGCGACGAGGTTCTTGTATGCGTGCCGAGCATACACTTGGGACTGCTTTCATCAAAAGTTTTCGGAAGCAATTTGGAAATTGGCGCCCAGACTATGCACGAGGAAGAAAAAGGCGCGTTTACAGGAGAAATCTCAGCGGACATGCTCAAGGACTACGGGATTTCACACTGCATAATAGGCCATTCAGAAAGAAGAAAGTTTTTCAATGAAACAGATGTCACGGTCAACCTTAAATTGAAAAAGGCATTGGAAAAGGACATTTCTCCGGTGGTTTGCGTCGGAGAGACACTTGAAGAAAAAGAGGGCGGAATTGCTGAATCCGTTATAAAAAGACAAATTTTAGGGGCCTTCAAAGACATACCTGGAAAAGAAGCCGAAATTGTGGCTGTCGCATATGAGCCTGTTTGGGCAATTGGAACTGGAAGGACAGCCGAGCCTGAGGATGCGCAAAAGACAATAGGATACATAAGGGAATTGCTGGATGACAAATACGGAAAAGAAATTTCGGAAAAGACAAGAATACTTTACGGCGGAAGCGTAAAATCATCCAACATAAAGAATATAATGAAACAGAAGGATATTGATGGAGTGCTTGTCGGCGGAGCAAGTCTTGACAAGGATCATTTCAAGAAAATAATCAAGTACAAATAGGAGGTATTGACATGTTGTTCATAACTGAGATTACTGCAAGGGAAATATTGGACTCAAGGGGAAATCCAACCCTTGAAGTAGAGGTGTATTTGGAGGATGGAACCATGGGAAGGGCGGCAGTGCCTTCCGGAGCTTCGACAGGGGCTTATGAGGCAGTCGAGTTGAGAGACGGCGATATGCAGCGATACATGGGGAAAGGCGTTAGCCGCGCCGTTGACCATGTCATGGAGGATCTGAGACCAGAGTTGATTGGAATGGACGCACTCGAGCAGGTGGCGATAGACAAGCTGATGATCGACTTCGACGGGACAGAAAACAAAGGCAACATGGGAGCCAATGCAATATTGGGTGTTTCAATGGCTGTGGCAAAAGCTGCCGCAACATCACTGGGTGTTCCCCTGTATCAATATATTGGTGGAGTCAACGCAAAAACGTTGCCTGTTCCAATGATGAACATACTGAATGGCGGAAAGCATGCAGACAACAATGTAGACATACAGGAGTTCATGATAATGCCTGTGGGCGCCGATACATATAAGGAATGCTTGAGGATGGGAGTTGAAATATACCATAGCCTCAAAAAGGTTCTCAAATTGAAGGGACTTAGCACCTCGGTAGGCGACGAGGGCGGATTCGCCCCCAACCTTACTTCAAACGAGGAAGCTTTGAAGGTGATAATAGAAGCGGTGGAAGCGGCGGGATATGAGCCGGATAAAGACATTAAACTTGCGCTTGATGTGGCAGCCACTGAATTGTATGACGAAAAAGAGAAGCTTTACACCCTTGCCGGTGAAGGCCTCGCCAAAACAGCAGCCGACATGGTGGAATACTATTCGGAGCTTGTTGAAAAATATCCGATTGTTTCAATAGAAGACGGTTTGGCGGAAGAGGACTGGGACGGCTGGAAGCTGATGACAGAAAAACTCGGCAAAAAAATACAAATTGTCGGAGACGACCTCTTTGTCACAAACACAAAGCGCCTCAAGAGAGGGATCGAAGAAGGATCTGCGAATTCAATCCTTATAAAGTTGAATCAGATAGGGACAATAACCGAAACGCTTGATGCGATAGAGATGGCAAAAAGGGCGGGATTCACTACAGTCGTATCCCACAGGTCGGGTGAAACAGAAGATCCCGTTATAGCCGATTTTGTAGTTGCGGTCAATGGAGGGCAAATAAAGACCGGAGCTCCTGCAAGGGTCGACAGAGTAGCCAAATACAACCAATTGCTGATAATAGAAGAAACGCTTTCCGATGCAGCGGAATTTGCCGGTCAAACAGCTTTTTACAATATCAAGTAGTCAAAATGCGATGCATTCCCTATGGAGTGCATCGCTTTAAGCTATAATACAAAGAATAAGTCTTATTTCATTGATTTATAAATAGCCCTATGATAGAATATCTTTGTTAATCAAGACGCAAGGAGGTGTAGAAAATAATGAGTACTGTATTCATGGTAATTCAAATTATTACAAGCATTATACTGATTGCGAGCATATTGCTGCAACCTGGAAAAAGCGCCGGACTTTCTGGAGCCATAGGCGGAGGAGCGGAACAAATCTGGGGAAAACAAAAGGGCAGAGGGATTGAGGAAATCATGGCCAAAATAACAAAAATAGGAGCGATAGTTTTCATAATAAGCTCTCTGGCAATGGTTTACTTGCAATAATCAAAAAATAATATAATAAGGTTTAGGGAGGAAAAGATGGAATCACTAATTTACATCGTGCCGGTTGTAGGGGTGGCAGCGCTGCTTTTTGCATTGATGCTGGCAAACAAAATCAATAAAGTTGAAGTTGGAAATGAAAGAATGCAAGAAATATCTTCCTACATTCAGGAAGGATCCATGGCGTTCTTGACAAGGGAGTACAAGTCGCTTGTTGTTTTTGCGGCAGTGGTCTTTGTTGTTGTAGGCTTTGGCATTGACTGGCTTACGGCAATATGCTTCTTGTTTGGAGCCGTTTTTTCGGCTTTGGCGGGTTTCTTTGGAATGAAAGTAGCTACAAAAGCCAATGTAAGAACTGCCAATGCAGCCATGACAGGCGGAATGAACAAGGCTCTTTCAGTCGCCTTTTCAGGTGGAGCCGTAATGGGCATGTCCGTTGTCGGACTTGGAATCATCGGGGTCGGAATGGCATATATAATTTTTGGAAAACCTGAAATAATAACAGGATTCGGTCTTGGAGCTTCTTCCATAGCGCTGTTCGGACGTGTAGGCGGAGGAATTTATACAAAGGCTGCCGATGTCGGAGCCGACCTGGTTGGAAAAGTTGAGGCAGGCATTCCCGAGGACGACCCGAGAAATCCGGCTGTAATTGCAGACAATGTTGGAGACAATGTCGGCGACGTTGCCGGAATGGGCGCGGACCTTTTCGAATCGTATGTAGGATCGATAATAGCCGCCATAACTCTTGGCGTTTCTTCAAAAGCGGTAATTGACATGAGCATAGTGGACAAGGCGGGAGCGTTGTTTCCTTTGGCCTTGGCTTCATTCGGAATCATAGCATCAATCATAGGAACCCTGTTTGTAAAGGGAGACGAAAATTCAGATCCGCATAAAGCGCTTAAAATGAGCACCTATGTAAGCGGGATTCTTGTGATAGTAGGGGCATTCTTCATGAGCCGAATGTTCTTCGGCAATCTTAAAGCCTTCTTCGCAATAGCTGCAGGATTGGTAGTCGGGCTTGTGATTGGACAATTGACCGAGATATATACTTCCGGCGATTACAATTCGGTCAAAAAGATTGCAATGCAGTCCGAAACAGGACCTGCAACAACAATAATCAGCGGTTTGGCAGTAGGAATGTTTTCTACAGCGGCGCCGATTATTGCAATAAGCGTTGGAATACTCATAGCTTTTCAATTCATGGGACTTTACGGAATCGCCTTGGCTGCAGTCGGAATGCTTTCGACCGCTGGCGTAACTGTTGCAGTAGACGCTTATGGGCCGATTGCGGACAATGCAGGCGGAATTGCCGAAATGTGCGAGTTGCCCAATGACGTTAGAAACATCACAGACAAGCTTGATGCAGTCGGAAACACGACAGCAGCAATAGGCAAAGGCTTTGCCATAGGTTCAGCCGCCCTTACGGCTTTGGCTCTGTTCGCATCATATGCAACAGTAGCGCAAGTTACAGAAATAAGCATATTGGATCCTAGAGTCGTTGTGGGATTGTTTGTAGGCGGAATGCTTCCATTCCTTTTCTCGGCCATGACAATGGAATCAGTCGGAAAGGCAGCATTTGAAATGATTGAAGAAGTAAGGCGACAATTCAAGGAAATCCCCGGAATCATGGAGGGGACAGCAAAACCCGAATATGCAAAATGCGTTGATATTTCAACAGCGGCGGCACTCAAGGAAATGCTTGTTCCAGGAATCATGGCAGTCGTTGCTCCAATAGCAATGGGCTTGCTTCTTGGACCTGAAGCTCTCGGAGGACTTTTGGCCGGTGCTCTTGTAACAGGAGTATTGATGGCTATATTCATGGCCAATGCAGGCGGCGCATGGGACAATGCCAAAAAATACATCGAAGAGGGAAATCACGGAGGAAAAGGAAGCGATCCGCATAAAGCTGCTGTTGTCGGCGATACGGTCGGCGACCCTTTCAAGGATACATCCGGTCCTTCGATAAACATCCTCATAAAACTAATGACAATCGTTGCGCTTGTATTCGCACCACTGTTTGTGAAAATGGGCGGAATGCTGTTTTAGTTCATGACGCGAATAAACAAGTTGTTCAGGCTCCCCTTCATTTCGAAGGGGAGCTTTTAGCATATGGAATTGAATCTCATTCTAATAATTGGTAAAACAATCAAATGTTCGGTATAATGGAATGACAAATAAAAACAAAGGGTGTGATTGACATTTTAATCGAAAAAGATATGATTTTGCAATTAATGAATGAAAAGGCATATAAACCTATGAAGGAAGACGAACTCGTAAAGACATTTCAAGTCAAGGGAAAGAATATAGGTAAATTCATAACATATTTGGATGAATTGGTCGAGGAAGGCCGAATAATGAAGACAAGGCATGATAAATACGCTTTGCCTGAAAAGCTGAATTTGGTTGTCGGAATTCTCGACATGACTAAGAACGGATATGGATTTGTTGTTTCCAAGACCGAGAAAGAAGACATATTCATTCCGGCAAGCAAAATCAATGGAGCGATGAATGGCGATACGGTGGTTGCGCGAATATTAAGCAAGGGAGCATTCAATAAAAAGAACGAAGGTGAAATTGTAAAAATAAGCAAAAGAAAAAATGAGATGATAGTGGGAACCTTCGAGGAAAACAAGAATTTTGGATTCGTAGTTCCTGACGACAAAAAGATGAATACCGATGTTTTCATACCTAAAACTGAGGCAATGAACGCAAAAGCAGGGCATAAGGTTGTAGCGGCAATAACCGCATGGCCTGCGCCGGGAAGAAACCCTGAAGGTAAGATAGTTGAAATCCTCGGAGACAAAGACGATATTGGGACCGACATACTTTCAATAATAAGACGCCACCAGCTGCCCGAAGAATTTCCGCAAAAGGTGCTCGACGAGGCCGAGAGGGTGGAGGAAGCTGTAAGCGAATCAGAAATCGAGGGAAGAAGAGACCTTAGAAATGAAAAAATAGTCACGATTGACGGAGCTGACGCCAAGGACCTTGACGATGCGGTTTCCATAAAGAAACTGGAAAACGGGGACTTCCTGCTGGGGGTCCACATAGCGGATGTTACCCATTATGTCGGCGAAGGGGCAAAGATGGACAAGGAAGCCCTCAAGAGGGCTACGAGCGTGTATCTTGCCGACAGAGTGATTCCAATGCTTCCAAAGAGGCTTTCAAACGGCATATGCAGCTTGAATCCAAGAGTCGACAGATTGACATTGTCGGTGGAAATGCAAATAGACAAGAAAGGCAAATTGATCAAGTATGATATTTTCGAAAGCATAATCAATTCTTCAGAGAGAATGACATACAAAGATGTCACTGCCTTGCTTGAAAATGAAAAGAGTCCGGAACTTGAAAAGTATGAATATATCAGAGATATGTTTGAGGACATGAGGGAACTAAGCTCAATCATAAGAAAGAACCGCGAAGACAGAGGTGCGATCGACTTCGACTTGCCGGAGGCGAAAGTAATCCTGAATGAAGAACGCGAAGCGGTTGATGTGGTAGTGGAGGAAAGGACAGTTTCCCATAAGATTATTGAGGATTTCATGCTCATATGCAATGAAACAGTTGCAGAGCATATTTTCTGGCTCAAGATTCCGTTCGTATACAGGGTCCATGAAATGCCCGACATCGAAAAACTCGAAAACTTCAACAATCTAGTCCATAATCTCGGATATCACATAAAGGGAATTGGAACAGAGGTTCATCCGAAAGCGCTGAGAGACCTGCTTGAAAAAGTCAAAGGGCACAAAGAAGAACTTTTTGTCCATACATTGATGCTGCGCTCCTTGAAGCAAGCCCGTTATTCCGAGGACAACCTTGGACATTTCGGCTTGGCGGCCAAGTACTATACTCATTTCACATCTCCGATAAGAAGATATCCAGACTTGCAGATTCATAGAATAATAAAGGAATATCTTAAAGGAGGCATTACGGAAGGGCGTAAAAAAGCCTTGTCTGCCATAGTCAAAAACACCGCCGAAAGGTCTTCGGAAAGGGAAAGAATAGCTATGGAAGCCGAAAGGGACACAGACGATCTCAAGAAGGCGGAATATATGAGCCATCACGTGGGCGAGGTTTTCGACGGAATAATAACTTCCGTAACATCGTTCGGATTCTTTGTCCAGCTGCCGAATACCATAGAGGGATTGGTTAGGGTTGCTTCGCTGGACGACGATTATTACAATTATGACGGTGACAACATGGTGTTTACAGGTGAAAGGACAGGAAAAAGATACAGGCTTGGAGACGATGTCAAAGTGCTTTTGATTCGGGTGGACGTGCCCCAGGGTGAAATAGACTTCGAGCTTGAGGAATTGAAATAAAGCGTCAAAAATGGTAGAATGATATTGAGCCTCCCGGATAGCTTCCGGGAGGTCTTGACTGAAAACAGATTACAAGGAGAAAGCAATGAAAAAGAAATTCGCTGTCATAGGGGCGATTTTGGAAAGGCCCAGAGAAACCCAACATATATTCAACGACAATGTTGCTGAATACAAGGGAATCATAAAGGGTCGGATGGGAATCCCCTATGACGAAGCAGGAGTTTCAGTCGTATCAATAATAGTATTCGGAACGATGGATGAAATAAACGGATTGACAGGCAAACTTGGCAACATCAAGGGAGTAAGCGTCAAGACGTCGATTTCAAAAAAAGATTTTGATAGTTGAAGATTAAAAGAATAAAGGATTTTCAAGTTCGGAAGCAGGTGGGCCATGAATGAAATGAAGGTTTTGGCAAACAACAGAAAAGCAAGGCATGATTATTTTATTGAGGAAACCTACGAAGCCGGAATGGTTTTAAAAGGCACGGAGGTCAAATCGATACGAATGGGAAGAATAAACCTGAAGGAAGGCTATGCCGAGATTCATGGAAATGAAATTTTTCTTCTTGGTGTTCACGTAAGCCCTTATGAAAAAGGGAATATTTTCAATACAGATCCTCTGAGGCCCAAAAAATTGCTTTTGAATAAAAGGGAAATAAGAAAACTCATCGGCTATACCACTCAAAAAGGTTACACACTCGTACCGCTTAGAATATATTTGAATGAAAAAGGGCTGGTCAAGCTGGAACTTGGCGTAGGGAAAGGAAAGAAGCTCTATGACAAGCGGCAGACAATTGCTAAGAAGGATGCAGAAAGAAGAATGCAGAAGGAAATGCGAAAGTCCCAAAGGGGAGAATGACAAGGGGGCGTACAGGTTTCGACGGGGGTATGGAGCATTGAATAGCGAGCTGTGGTTTGTCGGGTGCCACATTAAAAAACTTGGCAAAAAATATAAACGCAGATAATAATTACGCTTTAGCCGCTTAATGCGGCTCATCCTGCTGTAGCCTACCCGCCGCCGCAGCAATAGGATGTCGATATGCGGGGATCCAGTCTGAGGGTTGTCCCGACCTCTTGCTGAAACAATTGGGACTGGCAGATGAAGCAGCTTGTCATTGAGCGGCTTCGGAAGCGAGAAACAAATCAATGACTGCGCTCGGAGAAGTTTAATGTAAAGTGCTTTCGGACGCGGGTTCGATTCCCGCCGCCTCCACCAAAAAACCAACCATGCCGGTAATTTAGGCATGGTTTTATATTGGGATAAATAGATTGCTGTCAATTCACAAATCGTTCCATGACTATGCTGTAGATGACAGGTATTACAACCATGGTAAGAACTGTGGAAATTAGAAGCCCGCTCATAAGTGCGATTGCCATTGGAGTGAAGAGGGCGCTTCCGGAATACACCAGGGGTGTAAGCCCGATGATTGTTGTCCATGTACTGAGCATTATGGGGCGCATTCTCTTGTTGACGGCGTCTATGCATGACTTCTTTATGGTCTTGCCTTCTTCGAGTTCGGAATTGATGAAGTCGATTAGTATAATGGCATTGTTGACGACTATTCCCAGAAGGCTTACCATTCCGAGCATGGCGACAAATGAAAGTTTTTGATTGAAGAGAAAGAGTCCGGTTATGGAGCCTATAATTGCAAGAGGAACAGTCATAAGAATTATCAGTGGCTGCAGGAATGATTTGAATTGAATGAGCAATATTAAATAAACCGAAAGTACGGCGAAAATTGCGGCGACTGCGATGTTTCCGAAGTTTTCCCGTATTTTTTCAGGCTCTCCGTTGAACTCGTATCGAATTCCTTCGGGGAAATCGGCATCCTTAAGCATTTGACCCAATTCACTTCCAATCTTTGAAGATGAATATCCGTCTGAAATATCGCTGTATACGCTGATTGCCAATTCGCCGTTATATTTATTTATTACTGGCAACTGGGATTTCAGCTCAATATCCGCTATTTCCTTAAGTAGAACCTTTCTTCCTGTTGCTTGGGACTTTATCATGAGGTTTTCAAGTTCGGCTTTTGTGTCTATGTCGCTCTCTGCAATTATCGGATATTCCTTGCCATTGTCTCTGAAAGTGCTTGATTCACGGCCTCTTAGTGCTATGCTGATTTCATTCTGCAGCTCATAGTTTGAAATTCCAAAGATACTTGTCTTTATTCCTTTTGGATTGACTACGAATTCGTATGTATATTCATAGGTGTCGTCAGTGATATTTTTTGTTCCTTCTATTTCAGCAAGCATATTTTTGACATTTTCTGCCGAATTTCTAAGAAGCGCGGAATCGTTTCCGGTTAGGCGAAGCGTGACGGGGGCTCCGACGGGTTCGGCCTGTTCGAGCATG
>PKTO01000138.1 GCA_002869095.1 Clostridiales bacterium | reverse complement strand
TCCATATAGAAGGTCGGAACACCTGTTGCGTCCTGGATTATCTTGGCGCACATCTTCTGGTGGGCTCCAAGCCATCTGTCGAAGTCGAAGAATCCCATGAGGAGGCCGTCGACAGGCTTGTTTGCCTCAACCTTTTCAATCATGTTCTTTGACTCGTAGCCGATGTTTTGCCCGAATGCCATCTTGAGCCACTGCTCTGCGGCCTGCATGTAGGGATCTTCATACTTTGTAGGTTCAAGCTGCTTCTTGGTGACAGTAAATGTAAGGCTGAAGGTTGTGCCTACGCCGTTTTCCTTGAAAATTCCGTCAACCCACGGCACGCAGAAAGGAACGAAATAGCTCGCAACCTTTGGAGCGTCCTTGGGAAGAATTCCCGTTCCAGCCTTCTTTGCCTGCCGGCATTCCCTGATCATTATGTCCAGGGCTTCCTCGATATACTCCAGTCCCGAGTTGAATGGGCAAGTCATACCTTGTCCGAAGTTTGTAAGAGCGCTTCCGGAAAGGGGCTGGGGATTTCCATTGGCTACAAGCTGAGTCAGCGTCGAGAACTTGAAGGCGTATCTTCCCTGCTCTTTGACGGCTTGGAGCATATTCTCTTTTGTAACCTTGATTCCGGTCATTTCCTCTATTTCCCTTTGTCCGTCCCGCATTTGCTCGGCCATGTAAATGACCCTGTCCTCGTCTTCATCGTCAATGGTTCCGAAGTGCGTGTCATGCGGTATTCTTGAGATTACATATTTCCAATCCTCGTCCAAAAGGCAGTTGATGTACTCGTCTGTCTTGGGTCCCTCGTCGCAGTTGAAACCCCAGCTCCAAATCACGTCAGGAGCCGCGATGACCTTGTTCTGGAATGCGCCTATTCTGGTCTTGTTGAGAGCGCAGTGGCGGCATCCGTATGTCATGCCCGTTTCTTCGGCGGAATCGAGGTAGTCGTCCACCTTGTGGAAGAATGAATTGAGGATTGTAACAAGCTGCATGTCCGGGAAGCTTACGAATATGTCGTCTCCTCCGGCGATCTTCATTGCCTGGTAGTTTGTGAGTATGGCGGGCAGTATTCCATAGACAATCTTTACACCCTGCTCCTTGTATTCGGGAGTTTTGGCTATTTCGATTGCCTCTCTTATATAGGCCCCGATCATTTTTCTTACTCCAAGGTACTGTATGTCCCAATACTTTGGAATCCACTCGTCAAGCGCGAATCTTACATCTTCCTCGGACAATCCGAGAAGGGCTGAATACTTTTCCCAAACGGGAACCATTTTGTCGAGTTCTTCGCCTTCGAATGCGCAAAGTTCAAGAAATTCCCTGTATATGTCTCTTGCCATCTTACATACCTCCCTTAACGGCTTCAATGAAGCTCTCTACTCTTGTTGCGAGCGGTCCCATGGCCTCTCTTGAATATTCGTAGGACGATTCGAGTTTCAGGAAAGGCATGTTTATCTCTTTCATCCATTTTGCAAGGCATGTGCATTCCATGTCATATATCTCGTCGAATGAAAGCTGGTACCAGACCACTCCGTCTATCTTGTTGTCTTCTATGAGCTGCTTGATGTATGCGAATCTCTCTCTCCATGCGGGCTGGAAGATGTTCACCGGAACTTTGTCCAGGTATTTTGTCTTCCAGATGTTTCTCATCATGTCTCCCTCTGTGGGGATGTCCCAGTTGTACCATCTGAGTCCTTCGTCAAGCATGTCCGATACTATCATGGCCCCGTTTTCTTCTATCATTCTGGGTACTACGTAGTCTCCTATTGCCACTGCATGTCCTGCGAGCAGCAGTCTTGGGGATCCTTCCTTGAATTTTCCGGGCGCGTCCTTGAGGCCTTCATATATCTCGTTCAGGTCCCCTGCTGTCTTTTTGGGGTCTGTGTAGAAGGAATAGTGGTTGAGGCGGATGAATTCGTATCCGCCTATTGGAGGATTGTCTTTCTTTCTCAGGTCGCCTATTTTTCTTAAGGCTTCGTTTATTGCGTTTGAGTATTCAACTTGCTCTTTGAGGCTCTCGTCTGTTATTTCGTTGCCTGTGACTTCTTCCAGTTTGGCTTTTAGTTTCATTAGGGCCTTGTAGTAGTATTCTCCCGCAAAGTCTTTTTTCCAGTCGGGGGGTACTCCCACTTTGTATACGGGAAGTTCGTTGAACTCCATGAGTTCTGTTATTCTTCCTATGTGGCAGTCTGCCTGCTGGGCCACGATAAGGTCTGCCATGGGTGTTACCGGGTCCAGTCCCATGAGCTGGTATCCCATCATTGAGCGTGCCAGGGGATTCATGAATCTGAGCATGTACTCGAGGACTGCATCGGGCGGCTCGGGTTCTCCTCCTCTGCACATGAAGTAGGGCTCGGCTCCGGCTGCTCGGATCATTTCCTCGGGTACGAAGTGGCCTATGTACTCGATTACTTTTTTGCCGTCCTGTTTCGCCTGTTTCAGTTCGACAGGCCTTTTCTTGTAGGCTTCTGCAAGGCTCTGAATCTTTTTGTCCATTTCTTTCTCCTTTCGTCTTGTATTTTTATCCCTTTTGGGGATGAAAAGCTTTTCCAAGTCCGCTCTTTGCGGCTTCCATTACGCCCTCTGAAAGCGTCGGATGGGCGTGGATTGTGTCTCCTATGTCTTCGAGCGTGTTTCCGTTCTTGACCGCAAGGGCAAGCTCTGCGATAAGTAGCGAGGCTTCGGGTCCGAATATCTTTCCCCCGATTATTTTATGGGATTCTTTTTCGGCTATGATTTTGATCATGCCTGTCGTTTCCTGCATTGTGTTGGCTTTTTCGTTTGCCATGAAGGGGAGCTTGCCCTCTATTGCCTCTATTCCTCTCTCCTCTGCTTCGGCTTTGCTTATTCCAACTGACGCTATCTCGGGCTGTGAGAATATTACCCAGGGCACTGTGTCCAGGTCCATTTCGGTATCCATTCCGCAGATGTTCTCTCCTGCAACCACTCCCTCGCGCTGTGCCTTGTGGGACAGCTGGGGCCCTGCAACTATGTCTCCAACCGCATATATGTTTTCTACGCTTGTTCTCATGTGGCTGTCGACTTTTATTCTTCCCCGCTCTCCCATTTCGATTCCTACGCCCTCGAGGTTCAGCCCGTCTGTGTTGAGCTTTCTTCCTATGGAAACTAGCACTTTCTCTGTCTCTACGGCCTCTCCGTTTCCAAGGACTGATGTCACTTTTCCTTCTTCGGCTTTTATTTCTTTTATTGCAACTCCAAGCTTCAGGTCTATGCCTTTCTTTGTCAGGTATTTCTCCACTTGACAGCAGAGCTCTTCGTCCTTAAGGAGGGGCGCCGCGTGGTCCACCATCTCGACCAGGGTCACTTTGCTTCCGAAGGATGAGAATACTGTTCCGAATTCTATTCCTACGGCTCCGGCCCCTATTATTAGCAGGCTCTCGGGAACCTCGGTCATGCAGAGGCAGTCGTCGCTTGTTATTACTTGTTTGCCGTCTATCTTGAAGGCCGGGATCATTGCCGGCTCGGACCCTGTTGCAAGCACTATGCTTTCGGCCTTAAGAATTTCTTTTTCCCCGTTTTCGTATGTGACCTCGACTGTGTTCTTAGATGCAAGCGCTGCTTTCCCGTTTATTATTTCTATTCCGCGGGATTTGAGTATGAAGCTTGAAAGCCCGAATCTCATGTTATTCACTATGCTGTCTTTTTTCTTAACTATCTTTTTCATGTCGAAGGATGCGCCTTCCACTTCGACTCCGAATTTCTTGGCTTCGTTTATTGTCTTGTATACTTCTGCGGACTTGAGCAGGGCTTTTGTTGGTATGCACCCCCTGTTTATGCAGGTGCCTCCTATTCCGTCCTTCTTGCGGTACTCTATCAGGGCCACTTTCTTCCCCAGGTCTGTCGACCTTATTGCGGACGCGCAGCCTCCGGATCCTCCGCCTATGACCAGTACGTCGTACTCTCTCAATTCAGCTCTCCCCTTTCTATTTTTGGTATTCCTTGTGGGCGATCAGTGCCGCTCCGAGGGCTCCAGTTATCTGAGGATTCTCCAGCCCCATTGGCCTTTTCTTCAAAATTTTCTCGAAGGCCTTGAAGGCTCCTATGTTTCCTCCCACTCCTCCCGAAAAGACTATCGGCTCCTCGAATGTTATCTGACCGGCTCTGCCCATTGCCACTATCCTTCTTGCTATTGAAAGCACCATTCCGTATACTATGTCTTCTTTGGGAACTCCCTCGGACAGGAATGATATTATCTCCGACTCTGCGAATATTGTGCACATGCTGCTTATTACGCTGGGATTGTCCGATTTCATTGCCATTTCCCCGAGCTCGTCCATGTCGACGTTTAGGAGCCTTCCGGTAAGGACCTCGAAGAACCGTCCCGTCCCAGCCGCGCATTTGTCGTTCATCTCGAATTTAAGGATCATTCCGTTTTCGTCAAGGCTTATGACCTTGCTGTCTTGTCCTCCGATGTCTATTATTGTCCTGACGCCGGGGACAAGATGGCAGGTCCCAAGAGCGTGGCATATTATTTCTGGAGAGGCCTTGTCGTAGAAAGAAAGCGAACGCCTTCCGTAGCCTGTGGACACTATGTATGCTATGTCCTCTCTCTTTATTCCCATTTCGTCTATCGCATTCTGCAGCACTTCCCTGCCGCTCGCGTCCCTGTCGAACTTAGTATGAATGAGTGAAAAGTTCTTTATGTTCTTGTCCTCGTCAATTATAACCGTCTTGCTCGTTGTGGAACCTATGTCTATTCCGCAGTAGTACATGTCATTTTCCGCCCTTTCTGAAAATCAGTTGCACATATCCCAGTTTCGCCGATTGAAAAAAACATTCGCAGCTTCCGCTGTCCTTTTCAGGGTCGTTCTTGCTTAGGAAGCCTGAAAACAATCCGCTCAATTCGCTTAACGGGGTTTTGTATGCTTTCGCTATCCACATAGCCGTTTTGACAATTTCCTTTGACTCGTCAGATTCATACGCCAGTTCGAAGCCCTGTTCCTCAAAATATTTTATGTATCCTTCCTTAGTGTCAACGCCCGCAAAGCAAGGAATGAAATCCATGTCCCCGCGAAGGCTTTCATCTATACTGTTTCTCAATGTAAAATCGTTTATCAAGACGCATCCGTTTCCCTTTAAAACCCTTCTGTATTCGGAAACGGACTTTTCCTTTTCCTTGAGAAGTGAAAAAGCCGCTTCGCTGAAAACCACATCGAATTTTTCATCTTCAAAAGGAATTGCCTCGGCTCTCGCCGTTTCATATCTGACATTGGCATGCCCATTTGATCTTTTGGCTTTTTCGATGTCTTCTGAGGAGATGTCTATCGCCGAAACTATGCATCCGTATTTGCTCGCCACATGGGCCGATGCCTCTCCGACCGAGCAGCCTATTTCAAGAACCACGCTATTTCCAGCATCCAGCCTTTCAAGACCCGAATCCAAAAGTCCCATTCTACCCGGCCTTTTTCCGAAAACCTCAACAAGAGAAGGCATTGTTTCAGCTTTGGGAAGACCGGTCATTTTGCCTCCAGCATCTGCTCGGCGGATGCAAGCTCTCCCGTTACCGTTTCCTCATCTATGTACTGAGCTCCGCATACCGGGCATCTAAGACCTTCCGCCTCGGGAAGCTCCATGTCTCCATACATGAGGGCTATGTCATAAACCTCTTCCATCTTGACCTTGTCCTTTGCGCAATACCATTCTTTCATGCGTTTTTCCTCCTATCCCTCGTAGTCCATGATTGTAACTCTGTGCCCGTATGCGTTGTCCACCACAAGCGAATCGCCCGATTCTTTGTATCCGGCATATACCGTATAATTTCCAACCGTAGCTTTAGCCAAAAACTCACCGCTTTCGGTATATAATTTGTCGCCTCCGTTTTCGGCGGCTTCGACCGCTTCTACCACGTCTTCTTTCCTTATCCCGCGCTCTTCCATAAGTTCGAGCGCTTCCTCGCTGAATTCAATTTCTTTCGCCATTGTATTTTCCTCCTGTTCAAATTGCTAAAATTTACTACGTATATTTACTTAGTATATTATCATGCATCTAATCATTCCGCAAGATGGTTTGTTAAATATTTTTCAAATTTGATACAAAAAAAGCGCCGCTTTTTTGCGGAGCTTTTTTTGTCTGTGCATATTATTCAATTTTAAACTCCAATTTCTATGCGCACCTGAAGATGTTGAAGCTCTGTCCCGGAAGGAATCCGTGGCTTTCTTCGAATATGTATCCGTTGTCCATCATAGTTTCAATCAGTTCGTCCTGGTCTATGAAGTGTCCCATAAGGCCGGTGAAGCTCCACGGCCTTCCCGGCTTGTAGTCTATTACGGCAACTCTTCCGCCTTCAAACAGCCTGTCTTTCAGTTCACTGAAAAACTTTTTCTTGTCGCCTATGTGGTGGCATACGTTCCTCATGAATACGAGGTCGAATTTCCTGTTGGGGTAGGTTTCCGGGAATTCACCGACCTTGTGGCAGAATATGTTGTCCCACCCTTCGGATTCGGTCTGGTCCCTCAGCATTTCTATCCACTCCGGGTTTATGTCCAGCGCATGGACGGCTCCCGCCTTGAATGCAAGCCTTCTGGTAAAATATCCTCCGCCCGGCCCAATGTCCGCAACTATGCTTCCACTCTCGATATTGAGTGTTTCAATTATCTCGTCCGGTTTGCTCTTTCTTGAAGCCGCCCTTCTGTTAAGCATTTCAGCTCTTCTCATAATTTTCATGGTGTCATCTCCCTTGTTTTTTGGATGTTCCTTATGATTATGAGTATAGAGCCTAAAAATTATATTATTCTTTGCCTTTTCTTAAAATTTCATTAGAGTATTCATTTTACCAAGGGGAGCTGCAATGTGAAAACGGATCCTTCCCCCTGCCTGCTTTCGACTGCTATTTTTCCTCCCTGGGCCTCGACTATGCTTTTTACCAGGGAAAGCCCCAAGCCCGATCCGGACGGATTTATTTTTCTTGAGCTTTCCGTCCTGCTGAACCTTTCGAATATTCTCCCCAAGTCATTTTCGGATATGCCCATTCCGTCGTCCTCGACTGAAATGCATCCATATCCTTTCTTTGTTTCGGCGGAAAATGTAATGGTTCCGTTTTCCCCGGTATAATTTACGGCATTTTCAAACAAAGCCCTCAGGCATTCCAGCACGAGGTCCTTGTCGGCAACCACTTTGAAATTTTCTATTTTGGAAGTTTTTACGGTTCTGCCTTTCCTTATGTTTTGGGAGTCCTCAATCATCTTGCCTACGAGGGCTCCGGAACCCACCGGCCCCGCATTTATGCCAAGTGCGTCCCTGTCCATACGCGCAAGCCTCAAAAGCCCTTCTATGAGACGGCCCATTCTGTCCGCTTCATCGGACATTGCCTCCAGGGATTCGTCCATCAGCTTTGAGTCGTCCCTTCCCCATCCCCGCAATATGTCCAGGTATCCCCTCATTACGGCAACCGGGGTCCTGAGTTCGTGGGAGGCGTCTGAAACGAACCGCCTCTCCCTTTCGAAAGACTCCTCGAGTTTACCAAGCATTTCGTTTAATGCCGTCTCAAGGCTTGACAGCTCGTCGGGATGCGAAGATACCGCAATCCGCCTGTCAACATTTTGGGAAGATGCTATGGCCTTTGCCTCGTTTATGATTTTTTCTATCTGGCTTACATATTTCCGGCTCAGGGCAATGGCGGCAAGATATGCCACCAGATATGAAAGGGAAACATAGGCAATGATCGAAAAGAGTGTCCCAGCCTCCCAGTCTCCGCTAAGAATTCCCAGCATCCAAAGAGCCGCCCCGGCAATTAAAAGTGATGCGAATACGGTCGCGGTGGTCTTGTGCCTTATGGTTTCTTTTTTCCCTTTCCGCCTTTTACCTTCAGCGTATGACATATCCAACGCCCCTTACAGTTTCTATGAGTTTGTTGTCGAAATCCCTGTCTATTTTGTCCCTTACGTATTTTATGTAAACGTCGAGAACGTTGTCCCCTCCGAAGAATCCATATCCCCATACTGAATCCAGTATCTGGGACCTTTTAAGCACAATCCCCCTGTTGACTGCAAGGTATGCGAGCAGGTCGAATTCGGTTTTCGAAAGGCTTATCGCTTTTCCGCCCCTCTCCACCGTATGGCTGGAGATGTCTATTTGCAGATTGCCTATGACTATTTTTTCATTTGCCGCGTAGCTTGCTTCCCCTGCTCTCATCCGCGCCCTTATCCTCGCAAGGAGCTCTTCTATTTCAAACGGCTTTGTCATGTAGTCGTCCGCACCGAAATCGAGTCCTATGACCTTGTCGCTTACGGAGTCCTTTGCTGTAAGCATTATTACGGGAACGGAAGACCTCTCCTTTATGCGGCGGCAAAGCTCCAGGCCGTTTACCTGAGGGAGCATTATGTCGAGCAGTACCAGGTCGAAAGTTTTTTCCCTCAGCTTTTCATCGGCCGAAAGCCCGTCCGTTTCGACTTCAACCTGGTATCCTGCGTGTTCAAGCTGAAGCTTGAGTATACGCCCTATGTTCTTGTAGTCTTCAACTACCAGAATTTTCTTTTCCATAAAACCCTCCAGTATTTGTCATATGCCCATTTATATGATACCATCGGCGCTGTGAATCTTCAATGTACTAAAAAAGCGCCTCGGGAGGCGCTTTCAGACTTTTGAATTTCTATTCCATTCCGAATTCGTCGAAATACTCAAGCGAGGCTTTCTTGATGGCCCTCTCGCAAAGCGGCACATCCTCGGAATGTTCGAGCTTGATGCCCTTCTCGAGCAAGATTTTCACGAAAGGCTTGAGCTGCTTTCCATAGACTGCCATGGCCTCGACCGGATAGACCCCGGGCCACGCGTTGCAGCTGACAACGGTCCGCTTGTTGTCCTTTACTACTCCGTCGGGTACTTTGCTGTAATCGGAATCCCCGGGCTCTATTACGCAATGGGCGAGAGAACCGGTCGGAATGCCTTCTATTCCCTTTATCTGCATGGGCTTGATTTTTGTATCATAGGGGTCTGCAGTCAAATCGAGTATGACCGCATTTTCCGGCAAAAGTCCTATGAGCCGGTTTGATACAATCGCCTTGGAAGGGTCACTCCTCCATGTGGCGTCAACCAGAATATCGGTGTCGGGAAGCAATTCCGCAAGCTGCTTTTCATCCCCGGTTATGCTTCTGGTAAGCATCTTTATAATGAGGCCGGGCAGTTTTTCCTCTTTGCCCAAAAACTCGCGGTTGCTGAGGTTCTTGAAGGCTTTTGCGGCGTTTAGCCCTATCGCTCCGAACCCCATTATGCTTACTGTGATGGGGTTCCTGTTGAGTGCGTAAAAATCGAGCCTGTTTTTCTTGAGAGCATCGAAGGCGATGCTTGCGCCGGAATATGCCGTTCCGTAATAGTTTACAACCATTCTAACGCCTTCATCGTTCTTGATGGAATCCATAGACTAGCAGTAGATTCCTTTATCTTTTATGTATCCGTTCCTGAACTCTCTCGTGTCGAAATGGAGCATGGACAAAAGAATCGCACCCTTCTTCATCCAGTCTATTTCATACATTTCGGGTGCCCTAAGTACAATAACAAAGTCGCCCTTGTAGGATTCCTCATGGCTGACGAATGAAATTTTCGGATTGAC
>PKTO01000086.1 GCA_002869095.1 Clostridiales bacterium | reverse complement strand
TATGAACATTGAAGAATTCACGGCGGAAGGTGCCTCCTATCTGCCGAGGCCAAAAGGCTACTAGTGGAGAGTGGAATCCTTGAAATTCAAACTCAATAAATGGTTTATACTTTTTTCGGCCATTATAGTGCCAGGTTCTGGGCATGTGATGTGCGGCAAACCTGTTCGAGGACTTGTATATGTATTTTGGATTTTATCAATGGGATATATATCCTGGATGATAACGGATCTGTCAGTCAATTTTGTGCTCAGATCCACCGGCGGACTGCTTGTGTGGATCGCATCCGTTGCTGAAATGAAAATACAACTGATTGAAAGGAAAAACCATGAATAATTCAGAGTAAAAGGTACCGTCAAAGCCAAAAATTACAGAGAAATGGCGGAGAAGTGCGATGTGATTTGCAGCGCTTTGATAATCCTGGAGAAACCCGAGCCGAAATTCAGGGATGAGTGGTTTCGCAGAGGGCAGTAGTAAGTTTAAAGAAAGAGACAAAGATAAAAAAAAGCAAAATCGACCACCTGATATGCATTTGCATTTTGGGTTTTGATTTTGCTCTTTTGCTTTTATCCTTTTCTGCCTGCTGACCACTGACCACTGCCCGCTGTTTTTACTATATCTCCACAGATGCGTCCAAATGGTAGATTATGTCTTTTCTTTCGACGATTATTTTCATTCGTTCGCTAAGGTCTTTTCTTGCCTTTATTCCCAGCAGGAGTTCTTTGGTGGGGTTTATGGCAACGGGGTGTCCCGTCATTTCGAACATCGATATGTCTCCTGCGGTGTCTCCATATGAATAGCTTTTGTCCAAATCGATGTCGTATTTGGAAACGAAAGCGCTCATTGCCTTTTTTTTGTTTTCGGAATCCCACATTTGCTTTATTTCGCCTGTGAAACGATTTTCCGAATCGGTTTCATAGACGGAAGCTTTGAAGTCGTCAATTTCGTACCTTTCCGCCATTTTGCGGACAAGGAAGGAAGGACTTCCTGAAATGAACAGTATTTTGTGGCCCATCGTTTTGTGCCAGGCAATCCTTTCTCTGGTGTAGACATAGACATTGTCTCCTTTGAGGTCAATCACCTGATTTGTAATGAATTCAAGCATGTCCTTGTCAAGGCCCTTGAGGGAACCAATATAGACTTCAGCCAGTTCAAGCAGATAGTCGTCATAGTTTCCTCGGCGTTTTTCCCAATTCTCGTATGTCTTTCTAACCTTTGTGTGCCAAAGCGCGGGGTTGATGACTTCGTACTTCATAAGTTTTTTGAAATGCTCTATCATGAGTGAATTTCTGTAAAGAGTTCCGTCGATATCGAAAAATGCACCTGTTGTGGACATAAAGCACCTCCTCAGTCAATGCCTTTCAGTATGTTTGCGAAGTTGTTGACCATTCTTGCGGTCATGCCCCAAATGACATTTCCGCCGTATTCATAAAAATGTACAGGGTAACGCCCGTTTTTCCAGTTGTAGCCTTTTCCGTCCTGAATCTTGTCAAAGGGGAAGTCGTCGGGAATGTCCAGTTTCATGCCGATATGGTGAACACTGGGCTCGTTCTCCATGAAATAGTCGAGGGGGACGGTGAAAACGCTTTGGACCTCGTCTCGATTGACAGACAAGGCGCCGACGCTTTCAATATCCAAAAGCCCCACATAGCAATAAATGAAAAGATTGAAAGGCGTGCTGATGCGGTCGATTGCCCCTATCAGCCGTATCTGCTTTTGGGACAGGTTCAATTCCTCCATTGTCTCCCTGATCGCTGATTGGCTCGGAGCTTCGTTTTTTTCAATTCCTCCGCCGGGGAAGCATATTTCACGAGGCTGCGTTTTGAGATTTTTTGAACGAATTTCGAAAAGTAGGCATATTTCCCCGTCTATTTCCACCAGGGGCAGAAGCACTGAAGCAAGCTTGTTGTCTCCTTCGGGAATCGGGAAGTGGTCATGGAGTTTTTTTCTTATTAAGTTCAAGTCCATATGCAAGTCTCCTTGTTTTGTCAATTGTATTATACCACTTTCAAATGGTGTAAAAAATGTTTAGGATTGAATTGCAAGGGTAACATAATAATATAACAAAGCTGTATCAAGCTCCTTGAAAGGAGCTTCATATAGAGGCAGTGTAAGGACTTAACAACAGGCTTGGCAGTCTGTAAAAGAAAGACGCGAGATTAAGAAGTTGAAGAAATCCAGCATTTTCTTAAGTAGAACCAAAAGAACCACTTAGGAGGTATGTGCGATAGAAAATAAAATTTCAACGAACACAACTGAATACAAGAAACATCATGAAAGTGCTTACAACTGCTGAATCAAGCTATCCGAAAAGATGATGGATGGCTTGATTTTATTTGAGGAATATTGATCCTCTTCATGCCGATTGCACGCTGTATAGGGCTGTTCGGGAATGAATGTGTTTTAAATGCCGCGGTTTGTGGTAGAATATATAAAAGTTTTAAGGAGGATTAACCAATGAAGATAGTCATAAACAATTTCAGACCCCATATGGTGATGCCGGAAATATTCATAGAGGAAATGAAAAGGGATTATCCCGGGGACTCGATCGTCGTAAGCGAAAACAAGGAAGAGCTCATGGCCGAACTTCCGGATGCCGATGTGTTGTTTGGACTGAGGTTCACAAAAGACATGCTTGAAGCTGCAAAACAGATAAAATGGGTCCAAAGCCTAAGCGCCGGGGTCGACCACATGCCTATGGCGGAGATGGAAAACAGGGGCATTTTGCTTACAAACGGGCGGGGCATCCATAAGATCCACATGACGGAGTATGCAATTGCGGCGATGATCATGATGGCAAGGAATTTCCACGTGATGTCCAGGAATCAAATAAAGGGAAGATACGACAGAAATATTTCGCAGGGACAGATACACGGATCGACGGTGGGAATAATCGGAATGGGAAGCATAGGGACTGAAATAGCAAGAGTCTCGAAATTTCTGGGCATGAATGTTTTGACCGTTAAAAGTTCAAGCGGCGATGTGCCTGAATATGTGGACCGTTACTATGAAAGAAAAGACATGGTAAAGGTGTTTGAGGAAAGCGACTATGTGATAAATCTTCTTCCATCCACAAGGAGCACAATCAATTTGATAGACGGAAAATATTTTTCCGCCATGAAGGATACTGGCGTATTCATAAACATGGGGAGAGGGAACACCGTCAATGAGGACGACATGATAGAGGCCCTTCGTTCAAAATCCATAAAAGGTGTAGTGACTGACGTCTACAACAAGGAACCGCTTTCTGAGGACAGCCCATTATGGAGCCTCGACAACATAATAATGACTCCCCACATATGCGGTGAAAATCCTCACTACATGGAAAGGGCCTACAAAATTTTCAAAGAAAACCTTAGAGTTTTTGCATCTGGCGAGGGTGAAATGGTCAATCTTGTGGATGCAAACAAAGGTTATTGAACAAGGCAGGCAAAAGCGGAACGAATATGAAAAATGAAAGCCCGTAATGGGCTTTCATTTTTACGTTTTTGGGTATCATGAAATTGAATAGCTTGATTTTCAATTGGCAAGAGTGAATTGGCCTGCGGCCATTTCGAAAGAATTCTTCAGACCGGATGTAGTGTAGACTTTGAAGTCCCTGGTTATGAATATGCCTTCCACATCGGGATATGATTCGAGAAGCTTGAGGCCGCCGCTCAGTCCGAGCGCGAATGCGGTTGTTGAAAGGGCGTCGGCATCTATTGATTTTCCGGCTATTATTGAGACTGCCGAAAGGCTGTTTTCAAAAGGATACCCGTCGAACGGGCTGAGTATGTGGTGGTATGATTTCCCGCCCGATTCAAAGTAGCGCTCGTATATTCCGGATGTGACAACAGACTTGTTGCTGACGCTTGCAATTCCAATATAGTCGCTTCGTTCGGCTTCGGGGTTTTGAATGCCGATATGCCATTTTTCGCCGTTCGGGTTTTGGCCTAGGGCATAAATGTTTCCGCCCAGATTGATTATTGCATGTTCAATGCCTTCCTGTTCTAACATTTCAGCAAGCGCATCGGCGGCATATCCTTTTGCTATTCCGCCCAAATCGAGCATCATGCCTTCATCCTCAAGGAATACCGTTTTTTCATCGGGGTTCAATTTTACTTTTGAATAGTCTATGTGAAGGAGGGCTTGGTCGATTTCGGATTGATCCGGCAATCGTGCGTTTTCCTTGCCGATGTTCCACAAATTCACCAAAGGGCCTATTGTTATGTCGAAAGTCCCCTCGGAAATTTTGCCGTAGAGTATCGCTTTTTCAATCACTTGATAAGTGTCTTCCGAAACATGGACCGGGTTTTCTCCGGCTGCCCGGTTTATTTGGCTTATTTCACTGTCCGGAAGGTTAAGGCTCATTCTGCCTTCAATTTCTTCAATCATGGTGAAGGCCTTGTCGAAGACGTATTCATCGGCCGAATCATAAATTTTTATTTGCACAACCGTACCCATGAAAAGGTTTGTTTCAGTTACTGGCGGATTTACGGCCGGATTTTCCACGCAGCCGGAAAATGAAACTGCTGCAAGAGCAAGAACGATAAAAAGGGTCAAAAATCTATTTGTTTTCATAAAGGCCTCCATGTTGGACATTGTAGCTACATTATATTAGAATTGTGTATTATAAGCAAAAAAAATCGGGGGATCGGTTTGCATGAAGAAAATGGATTTCATCATAATAATATTGTTGCTTGTTTTCTCGGCGGTTTCTCTTTTTGCTTTGGGCATTTACAGGGAAAGGCCTGTGGACATCAGGCTAGTGGAAATAAAAGTCGACGGAGCAGTATATGAGTCGTTCGAGTGGACGGAAGGTCTGGAAAAGGAAATAAGGATCGATACCCGATTCGGCTCGAACATAATTGTGGTTGACGGGGAGGGCCTGAGAATGGAGTACTCGGATTGTCACGACCAGGTATGTGTGCGTGACGGAACAATAAATTCACCCGGGGAAATTCTGGTCTGCCTGCCCCACAGGCTGATTGTTGAAATCAAAGGCAAAAGAGATGGAGATGGTGTTGATGACTTTTCATATTGACGGGACTGATAAAACCGTGATTGCGGGGGGAGTGCGGATTGGCGGAGGAAATGTTCCCGTAAGGATAGCGGGCCCTTGCGCAGTCGAATCCCGAAAACAAATAATGGAAATAGCTGAAATCGTTAAAAAGGCAGGAGCCGAATTTTTGAGAGGCGGAGTTTTCAAGCCCCGGACAAGCCCTTACGATTTCCAGGGCTTGGGATGGGAAGGACTCGAGTACCTTAAGGAAGCCGGCGAAAAGACAGGACTTCCCATAGTGACGGAAGTTTTGGACCCTTATCATATAGACAGGCTTGTCGGTCAGATAGATTTGATACAGATAGGCTCGAGGAACATGCACAACTATGCATTGCTAAAGGCTGTCGGCGAAACTGGAAAACCTGTTATGCTCAAGAGGGGTATGAGCGCCACCATAAGGGAATGGATACTTGCGGCCGAATATCTGGCGGCGAGCGGAAACGGCGAGATAATCCTATGCGAAAGGGGAATACGAACCTTTTCAGACTACACAAGAAACACTTTGGATTTGTCGGCTGTGCCTATAATGAAAAAAGAAACCGGCCTGCCTGTCGTCGTCGATCCCAGCCATGGCACGGGATTGAGGGAATTGGTGGTTCCCATGAGCAAGGCGGCGCTGGCATGCGGCGCGGACGGAATAATGGTTGAGGTTCACAACAATCCCGAAAAGGCGCTCAGCGACGGTCCGCAGTCCCTTATGGAGACCGGATACAGAAAGCTTGTCTCCGATACTGAGATGTTCATGGTCAAAAAGAAAGTTTGAAGATGCAGACAATTGAAGGCGGTCGGTGGCATGTTTAGAGAAAAGAAGTTCTACGCCTTCGCCTGGCGTGAACTGATAAAAAGGATTGGTCAACACAATATATTTGGCTATGGAGCCCAGATGGCATACTTTTTTGTTTTGTCGGTTTTTCCCTTCATGATATTTTTGTTTGGAATCCTTTCCAATCTTTCCATGTCATATAGCGGATTTTTCGACGGAATAGCCAAAATTGTTCCGAAAGAAGTGGTTACGGTAATGGACGAATATGTTTCTGACCTTGTTCCGCAGGCAAGCATAAATTACCTTTCCATATCGGCGCTAATCACAATATGGTCGGCGTCAAGAGGCATCCATGCATTGAGACAGGCCATGGACAGGGCTTATGGCGTCATATCGGCGAAAAAATTTTGGAGGAAGAGGGTCCTTTCCATTGTATACACAATGACATTGATGACGGCCATAGTATTCGCATTGACGCTTCCGAGCATGGGCAAGGATTTTGTGCATTTCATCGAATACACATTCAGCCTTGACTTGGGGTTCGTGAAAATACTTCTGGCTTACAGATGGCCTTTCATAATAGGTTTTTTCTTTATTGTTATATCATTTTTCTACTATGTTTCATTCGACAGGCACGACAAGTGGAGAGAGGTAGTTCCCGGGACGCTTTTCGCCATGGTAGGATGGGTCGCGCTGTCGGTTTTATTTTCCGAGTTTGTCAACAATTTCGGCAGTTATACATTGATATACGGCAGTCTCGGAGCGATGGTCGTTTTGATGGTGTGGTTTTACATGAGCAGCATAGTATTGATGCTTGGCGGTGAAATCAACTCCATTTACCATTCCTTCAAGTTTTTCAAGGAAAAGGAAACAAACATTGCGGTTGATGATGAAAACTCCTGCGATAAAGAAAACCAGGGATGAATGAATTTGAATCGATGTCTTGATCAAGCTATGATAAAGGAATTGATACGGGAGGAAAGGCATGGAAAATTTATTTGACAGAATAAATAGCATTATCGAATCGAATTTAAACAGCAATCCGTCATTGAACAACCGAATCAGATCCATGGCCATGGAAAGAATTCGCGGCGGCGCTTTCCGGGCGGAGGTCGAGAGAATCGAGAAAGAGAAAGACTATACATGCCAGGCTGTGCTTTCCCTCATGAAGGAGACAATGCTCGGTGTTTCGGGCGGCACCGAGCCTAAGGAATGGCTTGGCTACACATACCAACATGTTCTTGAAAAGTCGTTCCCGAATGCCGTACAGATAAAAATGAACAGGGAGCTTGACGGCGCATCGGAATTGTATTTTGATGTTTTGTCGGCGGTGGCTGAAAGTCAAAAGGAATCCGATGACGGAACATGGCAGAGCAAATACGCATTCGAATTTTTGAAGGACTCCGAAATTGAAGATCTGGAAAACAGCTATGAATATGAAAAGTTCATGGACGTGTTCAAAAATGACCATGTTTATGAAATGATGAAGCTGAATCAGGAATTGTTGGGATACAGCACCCTTGACCATATACTGGGAGTGCACTACTTGGCGCTTTTCATCGCAAGACAGCTCAAGGAAGCCGGAGTGGCTATTGACCTGGGCAGGGTTTCAGGAGCGGCGGCGGGCCACGACATAGGCAAATACGGATGCAAGGGCTCGGAAATGAAAAGGGTTCCCTATTTGCATTATTACTATACCGACGAATGGTTCAAGAAGCATGACATAGTGTACATACGAAACGTTGCAGTCAACCACTCGACTTGGGATTTGGAGCTTGAAGCGCTTCCGATAGAGTCCCTTGTGCTCATATACAGCGATTTCAGGGTGAAACAGAAAAAAGTCGAAGGAAGCCTTACGGACATGCATGTGTATTCCCTCGAAGAGTCCTTCCGCGTCATATTGGACAAGCTTGACAATGTCGACAGCATGAAGAGGAAGAGATACGACAAAGTATACAAGAAGCTTAAGGATTTTCAGGCCTTCATGACAAGCAAGGGACTGGAGATTGATGTTGAAAAGCCGCCGGCTGATTTGACCGGCAGTGGACCGGAAAGAAAAAGCGATCTTGCAATGCTTCAAGGGGATTCGATAATAGAGAGCATAAAGATGCGCTCAATAGGTCACAACATAAAGCTCATGCATTCGCTCAGGGACGAATCTTCTTTGAACTCAATTCTTGAGCAGGCCAGAAGCGAGTCGGACATAAACAATCTTAGGGGATACCTTAATGTAATTGAGGAATATTCGACGTACCTGACCCAAAAGCAGAAGCTTTCCACTTTGAATTTTTTGTATGACCAGCTCACTCACAGCGAGGACGATATAAGAAATCAGAGTGCCTCGCTCATGGGTGTCTTAATTGCCACATTGGATGAAGAATACCGAAAGGAGGTACCGGAAAGCGTAAGGATAAATCCTCCCGAAATTTCAAGCTACCAGATTTTCGACAAGTATCTTCAAATGTCATTGTATCCCGACATTGAGACGGTTCCGGTCCATCAGTATTGGATAGGCTATTCGGCCCGCAAGATGATCGAGTCGCTGTTTGACAGGTGCAGGCCCATGCAAAGAAAAAACTATCTTGAAACCGTATCTGGGATTTGCGGTCAGCTTGAAAAAGAAACAAGTGTCAACAAGCGAATGTATTTTATAGAAATACTGAAAAGGATAGGACTCGGCTCGTGCCAGTATGAGGATGTGGAAAAGCCCTACAGGTTTTTGGAAAAATGCATTTATGACGACGATATCCAAATAAGGGTGTCTGCAAAGGATGCCGTAAAAACCATACTGGAAAGCGGAGAGGATTCAAATCCGTTTTTTGACAGGCTCAGAAGACAAATCAATTATGAGTTTGCATATTCCGAATTGCCTGCTGAAAATTTTCTCAATCACAGGATTGCAATAGGCATGGGGCTGCCGGAAGATGACGTGAAGACTTTTGAATCGCACAGAAAAATGGACGAGGAAAAGCTTTCATATCTTTTCCTCAGCAATCTAAAGACTGCCACCCCTTGGATAATAAAGAAGATACATGTCGAGGTCATGCTCGAGAAGGCCATGGGAGACATAGGAAAGAACGGTCTCCACACGGCAATGCACTATTGCAACCTTCTCAAGGTTTCGGCGAGTCCCACGGTCAGGAACAAGGCAGGGGAGTCCCTTGTGAAAATCTTCCACCACCTTTCATTCGACCAGCGGAACGACATTGCCGTGGAATTGATTCGGGCGCTTGAAATAGAAAATTATCAATTCACAAAGTATATACCTGTATATCTTGGAAGACTGGTGCTGTATTTGAAGCCGGGTGAACTTGATGAATTCATAGACGATATGGTCATAAAGGCGAAAAGCGCAAATCCTCAAATAGAATCGCTTCTTTTTGAAACCATAGGGGTGGCGATAGAGAATTATGCCGAATACAGGAGACACTTCCCTGAGACCCTGGAGGCATACGAGAATCGTCAGATAAGGCTTCTGGGCATACTCTTAAACGGCATTGTAAGCTTCAATCAAAGGGTCAAGTATGTGGCTTTCGGGGTCATCGCAAAAAACATATTCAAATCCAACGGTCTCGACCTGCAAAAGACACATAGGATTTTCGAGCTCATAGCAAAAAAAATCCTGACGCTGCTTGATTTGGACGCTAAGGACGAAAGCATACTTTTCCTCACAAATGCTGCCGGGCTGAATGACATTTACAGATTCATATCGGACTATACCCATTTGTTCGGAGGCATGCATATAAACAAGAACGATAAAATCGCATTTTTCCCAGGGACATTCGACCCGTTTTCCCT
>PKTO01000030.1 GCA_002869095.1 Clostridiales bacterium | reverse complement strand
CTTCATGCTTCTTTCAGTGCTATTGCTCCAAAGCCTCTACATTCTCGGTAAGAGCTTCATCTTCGGGAACTATCCCGTTTATTTCGTTCAATCTGTACAATACATTTTCAAGCTGGTTCAAATACACTCCGTAGAGGCTCCAGTTTCCGTTTTGCTGAGCCTCCTGAGCCTTTTCGAAGAGCTCGGTCGCTCTTATTATGAGGTCGGAGGTTGTATCCCCCACTTCCACTCCATCCTCGTCGGCTCCTCCGTTGGAAGATCCGAAAATCATTTCGAGTGACTCTTCAAGCGTCTGTTCCATCACAACCTGGTCTCCGTAGGCAACTATTACACGTTTCACTTCCGGAATGCTGTTTTCCGTGTCGGCCTGGAGGTATATGGGTTCGACATACAGGAGCGACTGGTTTATGGGTATGGTCAAAAGATTTCCACGTATTACATTTGAACCGACCTGGCCCCAAAGTGTGAACTGTTGTGAAATCTCGTCATCCTGGTCGATCCTGTTCTCTATTTGAATCGGCCCGTAAATATTTTTGTTCTTGGGCAGCTTGTATATTATCAGCTTGCCGTAATCCTCGCCGTCGTTCCTGGCGACGAAAAGGGCAGTCATGTTCTGCTTTGTCTTGGGGTTGTAGGGAAGGGAGAGCACAAACTCCTCCTTTTCCTCTCCCGGAAGCTTCATGACAAGATATGTTCCTTTTATCTGCTGCTCTGAAGTTTCATACTTTTCGCTGGCTATGTCCCACTCGTCCTCCTTGTTGTAAAAGACGCGGGGGTCGTTCATGTGGTACATCCTGAAGACATCCGCCTGTATGTTGAAGAGGACCTGCGGATACCTGATGTGGGACTTGAGCCCCTCGGGCATTTGGTCCATGTCGGTAAACAGGGTCGGGAATATCTTGCCAAGCGTTTGAACGATGGGGTCCTCCTTGTCGGCGACATAGAACTTGACGGACCCGTTGTAAGCGTCGACTACAACCTTTACGGAATTCCTGATGTAGTTGATTTTGTTTTCAGAGTAGGGCTCGGAATACGGGTAGTTGGTGCTTACCGTATATCCGTCCACTATCCAATACAGGCTTCCTTCGGAAATGACCATGTATGGATCTGTGTCATACTCGATGTAGGGGGCAATCTTTCGGATTCTCTCGGCTATGTTTCGATAGATCACAATTCTGCTTTCGGCGGTTATGTTTCCCGAAAGAAGCATCTTGAGGCTCTTTTGCTTGTATGCGAAAAGCAGCTTGTTTATGCCTCCAAGCTCTACTCCGGCATCGCCCTCGTACAGCGTTTCGGCATTTTCATTCCCTTCGGGATAGTCGAATTCCTTTTCGAGAGTGTTTACTATTATATAGTCGTCTGTCAGCTCCCCGAAATAGATTTCAGGCCTGTCGACCCTCAATATGTCTATATCCGTTTCGGGAGGTATGTTCTTGACCATGAGCTCCGGAAGGCCTTCCGAAGTTACCACATTGACCGGGGATACCGCAACCCCGTATCCATGTGTATACTTGAGGTGTTTGTTTATGAATGTGAGATTGTCGAATTTGTTCTGGTTCATTTCACGGCCGGATACGAACAGTTGGGTGTATTTGCCTTCTATGTCGTACCTGTCAACGTCTACGTCGTTGAACTCGTAGTACCTTCTTATTCCCTGCTTCTGGTTGTAGACAAGTTCCGCAGGCCTTGAATCGTTTATTCTTATGTTGCTTATGGTTTCGTCGTTTGCTGCGATGTCGTCTATTGTGAGATTAGTTTCGGCTTCGAAGGTTTTCTCTTCTATGTTGTCGAGATTGTATGCGGCTTGAGTATGCTTTATGTTGTATTCGATGAATTCAGTTTCCTTTGAGATTTCATCCGGCGAAACGATATAGCTTTGGACTCCGGCCGAAGTCAGATTCCCCGCTATTGAAATGACCAGTATGAGCACCGGACCCGTAAGCGCAAGCTTGAGGCTTTTCTTTTTGAAGCCTGCGAACAGCATGACGGCAGCCAGGAATGATACAACCATCAGTATCCTGTACATCAAAAGGGTCACATTTATGTCCGTATAGCTCGCTCCGTATACAACACCTCTTGAAGAGTAGAGCAACTCATAGGCCCTGAGGAAGTATCCCAGCCCTTGCACTACGAAGAATATTACGCCTATCACAAGCAATTGCCTTGCGGCTATGGAAAAAACCCTCTTGAGGTTTCCTGCATCTATCGTTCTCGGGTCAAACGGCCTGTCCGCATCGCTTGTTTCAAACAGGGTCGGCCTCCGGATCGACATCATTATGAAATAGAATGCCACCGTGAGGATTGCAAGCATGACAAGGAGTGTCGTCATCATCATGTAGATCTCGTTTATCAGGGGATACTTGAATATATAAAAAGATATGTCCCTTCCGAAGATCGGCTCCTGAAGATTGAAATCCGTTGAATTGAAGAATCTCAGTATGTCGAACCAAAGGTTGCCCGCGACCGAAGCGCTGGAGACAAAACTTACAAGAAGAGCCCCCCCGAGGGCTATCTGGTTGACTTTCTTCTCGCTCACCCCCGAATATACCGTGCTGACTTTTTTGTAGTAATCCTTTTTTATGGTCATGAGGTAGAAGTATATGAGGATTGTTCCTATCACAAATACGGGTATGCCTACCTTAAGCTGGGTCAAAAGCTTTGTAAGGAACACCTTCTCGTATCCCAGCGACTTGAACCATTTGTAGTCGGTGACAAAATTTATTATTGTATTGAATGAGCCAATGAAAACGCTTAGGACTACAATTACCGCCGCCCAAACCGCCTTTCTTGAATTGCTCATCCTTTTCCCTTTTCTGTCGCTCCTGAATGTTCTCACATCATCACTCCCATTGTATGTTTAATGTTCTGATCATTGATTGGGTCGTCAGCCTGAATTGCCATGCAAATTATTTATACCCATTTACACGAGCACCTTCACACTATTTTTTATTATACCATGTATGTGGATTTGAAGCCCTTCCATAATTGCCCGTTTTACTTTTTTTGCATGAAAAAGCCCGCCATTCCAAGGGCGGGCTTGCATTCTTTATTTTTGCTCGAGTTTCATGTCTCCGAATTTTATCCAGCCCTGCTTTCTCATGAGCTCCGAAAAGAACAATGTCAAAAGGGCGGGAAGCACAAAATGCATGAGCGCCACCAGAAGCACCAGCTGCCCCATGGGCATTTGGCCTTTCATTACTGCTATGGTCCCGAATTGCCCCACAAGGCCGCTCGTTCCCATTCCTGCGCCTATGCTGTTGTTCTGCATTTTCAGCACGTATGTCGCTATTGGCCCCAGTATTGCGCTTGCAAGGGTAGGCGGTATCCAAATGTATGGATTCCTTATTATGTTTGGAACCTGCAGCATTGACGTGCCCAGGCCCTGGGCCAGAAAGCCGCCCATTCCATTCTCCCTGTAGCTGGCAACCGCAAAGCCTACCATCTGTGCCGAACATCCGACGGTTGCGGCTCCGGCCGCCAGGCCTCCCAGGCCCAATGCTATCGCGAGAGCGGCGCTGCTGATGGGAAGCGTCAGGATCATCCCCATCAATGTGGACACGGCTATGCCCATCGGGATAGGCTTCAGTTCGGTCGCCCTGTTTATAACAAAACCCACGCCTTTCATGAATTCCGCAATGACCGGGCTCACGAAAAATCCTATTAGCCCTCCCGCTATTATTGTTGCTGCCGGCACCAATACTATGTCGACCTTTGTTCGTCCGCTTATGAATTTGGAAAACTCGGCTGCCGCCAGAGCTGAAACAAAGGAACCGGCGGGTTCCCCTATGTGCACTATGAAAGCCCCCCCGTCGCCCTGCGATATGGTTCCGGCTCCTATGGCCCCCGCAATTATGGATGCGAATATCCCCAAAGGCGGAGCCTCGACGCTGTAAGCCACAGCCGCTCCGATTGCCGGTCCCATCATGAATTGCGCAACCTTGCCGAAGGAAACCAGCGCCTCGATTCCGCTCATTTCACCTATCTGCTTGAGTATGAGCCCTATTATGAGTGATGCGAACAAACCAAGCGCCATTCCATTCAATGTTTTCGTTATGTATCCCCTGAATCCTTTTCCCTTCATTTCGCCCTCCTGTATAGTCAGCTGTATTGTCACTATTATACATAAAGAAAAAGCGGATTACAAGCAATTAAATCAATCCGCTTCGACGAGTATCCCCATTTCATCAAGAGCTTCTATGATCTTTTCGAAAATTTCGTCGCTTGGAACCTCAAGCGTGTGTATGTGTTCCCCGTTTGTGAGCGATGCCAGGGGGGCGGCGCTGCTTTTGCTGCTTTCCTCAAGGAAAGTGTTCAATTCGTATCTGCTGTTGATTTCCAAAGGGCATCTTATTTCGCCGTATATGGGGTGCATCACAATGACATCCAATATCTTGGCCCCCATGTCCACCATTATCTGCAGTTCTTTTTCTATTTCATCGAACCCTCCGTGCTTTACGAAAACGGTTTTTATGTTTCTTTCCGCGCTTGAAGGCTTCTGTATGTAATAGCCGTTTGAATTTGCCATGATATGCATGTCTCGCGCCCGAAGTATGGCGATGTCCTGGACTATCACCTGTCTGCTGACTTTGAATTTTCCCGCGAGGCTGGAACCCTTTACCGGAGACCTGGACTCCTGAAGGATTTTCAACAGGTCTTCCCTTCTTTTTTCGGTCATTTGGACACATCCTTTGGTTGAGGCTTGATACATGCTTTTCCGCATGTTCAAATACAGTATACCAAACATTCCATATCAAAATAAAGCCGCCGGCATATGCCGGCGGCAATTTTCTTCTTGGGAATCATTCTTCCTCTGCAGTTTCCTTTGAGTGTTTCACGTGCTCTATTACGACATCCTTTGCCCGGTCGACATCTTTCTCCATAAGGGCGTCCACTATCCGCTTATGCTCATTCAATGCTCCCTCGAGCCTTCCAGGCTTTTCAAGGGACTTGTACCTGACCACCTTCATGAACACCTGATAGTTCTTGAGCACATTTTCGAGATACCTGCTTTTTGTTGCCTTGTATATGGCTTCATGGAATTTTGTATTCAGTTCGGCGAATTTTTTAACGTCCTTCTTGAATGTGTAGAACTCCATCAGCTCGTATATTTCCTTGATTTTCTGCATGTCTTCCTGGTCCATTCTTTCTATGGCCCACTCGACCGCTATGCCCTCTATGGCCAGGCGTATGGTGAAAATATCGACTATGTCCTGTTTGGATATGCCTTTTACCACTACTCCCCTGTTCGGGATGTTCTCGACCAGGTCGTCCAACTCGAGCTGTTTTAGAGCCTCACGCACAGGCGTACGGCTGACATTGAACTCCTCCGCCAGTTTTGCCTCTACGATTTTTTCTCCCTTATCGTATTTGCCATACAATATGTCGTCCCTTATTCTTTCAAATATTACTGTTGTCAGAGATTTATTCTCGGTTTTATCTTCAAATAAAACGCTCATGCCGTCCTCCGATTATTCATTGTTTTTTTGTATCATCCATAGAAATTCTATACTAAAATACACGCTGTGTCAACGTATCCAAAAACCCACATCATTGCATTTTCGCCCCTTTATGCAGGATTATCGATTGATTCCTGCAAATAATATCGGCTTTTTGAGATTTTTAATTCAATTTTCAGAAATAATAGACGATTTTGAATGACTGCAATCGCAAAGCTTTCAAATATTTGACGCATATTTTTTAAATTATTTTTATGGCCTTCCGGTAATTTTGTAGGAAAGATTTCATTTGTCCGAATTTTCTGTGATATCTTTTCCAGCCAATCATCGTTTTTCTGTTTTCAGGTTGTCAAAAGACTCTTCTTCGCTGCATAAATATGTATTTTTATTAATATAGTTGCATATTTATGTTGATTCGTGTTTCTTTTACTGTTATAATGAATGAAGCTAAAAAAAGACATTGGAGGGCATCAAAATGAATAAGAAAGTAATACTCGCCTATTCGGGCGGCTTGGATACATCCGTCATACTCACATGGCTCAAAAAGGAATTCGGCTACGACGTCATCGCGGCATGCGTTGATGTGGGCCAGAAGGACGATTTCGAATCCGTAAAGAAGAAGGCAATAGCGACAGGAGCATCCAAGGCCTATGTCATAGACGTAAAGGATGAATTCATTTCAGACTTTGTATTCCCCACCTTGAAGGCAGGCGCAATCTATGAGGACGACTACCTTTTGGGGACTTCCTTCGCCCGTCCGCTGATTGCGAAAAAACTGGTTGAACTGGCGGAAGAAGAGGGCGCCTTTGCGATTGCGCACGGGGCGACAGGAAAAGGAAACGACCAGGTTCGTTTCGAAGTCACCGTCAAGGCCTTGAATCCGTATTTGGAGATCATAGCCCCCTGGCGCATGTGGGACCTGAAGTCGAGGGAAGACTGCATAGACTACGCCGAAAAGCACCAGATTCCGATTGAGGTTACCAAAGAAAAAATCTACAGCATGGACCAGAATCTTTGGCACCTCAGCCATGAAGGCGGCAACTTGGAGAACACATGGAACATGCACGACACGGACATGTATCAGATGTGCTCAACCCCCGAGAATGCTCCCGACAAGGCCGAATTTGTGGAAATCGGATTCGAAAAGGGAACACCGGTCAAGGTCAACGGAGAGACCCTGAGCCCTGCGGAAATGGTCGAAAAGCTAAACGGGCTGGGTGGAAAACATGGGGTTGGAGTAATAGACATAGTCGAAAACAGGCTTGTCGGAATGAAATCGAGGGGCGTTTACGAAACTCCGGGAGGAACCATCCTTTTCAAGGCCCACAAGGCTCTAGAGAAAATTGTCCTCGACAAGGCTACAATGCATTTCAAGCAGGGTCTGTCTGAAAAATATGCAGAGCTTGTATACAACGGAATGTGGTTCTGCCCCCTCAGGGAAGCCCTGGACGGTTTCATAGATGTCACCCAAAAGGAAATGGACGGAACGGTGAAGCTCAAGCTTTAGAAGGGCAATGGCATGGTTGTGGCAAGCAAGTCTCCCAACACGCTTTACAGCGAGGACTTTGTGACTTTCGGAGAAGACGATGTATACAACCAAAGGGATGCGGACGGGTTCATCAATCTTTTCGCGCTTCCATTGACAATAAAAGCAATTTTGGCACACGAGAAAAAGGCTGCAGAAGGAAAGGAAAACAAATAATATGAAGCTATGGGGCGGACGATTTTCAAAAGGCACCGCGAAAACCGTGGACGAATTCGGAGCATCTATCGGTTTCGACCAAAAACTCTATAAAGAGGATATAGCCGGAAGCCGCGCGCATGCAAAAATGCTTGCAAAGATTGATGTCCTTTCCGATGAGGATCTTGATGCAATCCTTACGGCCCTTGATGAAATCGAATCCTCTATTGAAAAAGGAAACATTTCTTTCATGGAGGAATTCGAGGACATACACATGAACATTGAAAGCCTTCTGACTGAGCGAATAGGCTATCCCGGCAAGAAAATCCATACTGCAAGAAGCAGAAACGACCAGGTCGCTGTGGATATCCGGCTCTATTTAAAGACAAGGATAGAAGAAATCTGTGGATTGATCGAAGAATTGTTGAAAACAATAATCCTTATGTCCGAAAACAACATCGACGTCATTCTTCCAGGCTTCACGCATCTTCAGCACGCGCAGCCTGTGAGGCTTTCTTTCCATCTCATGGCATATTTCGAGATGTTCAAAAGAGACCACCAGCGTTTGACCGATTGCCTTGATCGTATGGACGTCCTTCCATTGGGATCCGGAGCGCTTTCGGGCACAACCTACCCGACTGACCGCGTCTTTCTGGCAAAAGAGCTAGGCTTTGCAAAGGTTTCACTGAACGCCCTTGATTCTGTCAGCGACCGGGACTATCTTATCGAATTCCAGTCGGACGCATCGATATTGATGATGCATTTCAGCAGATTCTGCGAAGAGCTCATCATTTGGAACACTTCCGAATTCGGTTTTGTCGAAATGGACGACGCATACTCAACCGGAAGCTCCATAATGCCGCAAAAGAAGAATCCCGATGTTGCGGAACTCATAAGAGGAAAGACCGGAAGGGTCTACGGAAACCTTATGGGAATACTGACGGTCATGAAAAGCCTTCCCCTCGCATACAACAAGGACATGCAAGAGGACAAGGAGGGACTTTTCGACACTGTTGAAACTCTCAAGTCCGTCATCCCCATATTCAATGAAATGCTTGCCACTCTCACTTTCAATGCCGGCAATATGATGCAGGCCACAAAAATGGGATTTCTCAATGCCACAGACATTGCCGACTACCTTGTAAAGAAGGGGCTTCCTTTCAGGAGCGCCCATGAAATTGTGGGACGAATGGTACTGTATTGCACGAAAAGAAATTGCAACATAGAGGATATGCGCCTTTCCGAACTTAAATCCTTTCACGAGGACATACAGGAGGACTTGCTCGAAATCGCAAGAATTGAGAAATGCACGGACGCAAAAATTTCGGCGGGAGGCACCTCCAAAGAAAATGTGATGCGAATGATAGAGGAAAACAAGAAATTTCTGCAGCTGCTCGCTTAGAAAAGCGATCAAAAAAGACGCCTAGGGCGTCTTTTTTTAGTATGTAATCTGTTTCAATTGTCCCCGGCTATTCTTTTGTATTCAAAATAAGAGTACACAATCGGTATGCCCGCTCCTAGGATTATGATTGGAACCAATATCCATGAAGGCATATGGTCCCTTAAAATATTTGCAATTATCATGAATATGCCCATTCCCATGAAACAGTATCCTCCGACTCGGTGTGTCCTCTTCCATACTGTCTCATTGGCCAAGGTCCAAGGGGTTCTTATGCCGAAAAAATAATTATGCCTTATCTGTCCCATGTAATTTCCCAATGTTATGAAAAGCACTCCCACCATCAGCGAAACTATGAGCCCCACGTCCAAATCAACGCCTTTTGAAACCAGTATCGATATCCAAACCAGAACCGACATGATCAAGGTTATGAAAACCTTGGCGATTTCATAGGCCCTCTTATGCAGGTCGTACGATTTTTTCTTGGGGTCGATTCTTGGCAGAAATACCATCATAAGATAAATCGCAACAGGCAAAGCGGCAAGAAGCAGTATGGCCCACTTGGGAGAATAGTCGTCTATATTGCCGCTCATGTCCCAATGCGTGGGTATTTCAGAAGGAAGGCCCGGGTATGCAAGCAGCACTCCCGCAAAAGACAAAAGCAGCAAAGCAAGTATGAATGGATTCATTTTCATAAGATTCAGCTCCTCTCTCTAAAATTGTAAAACCATTTTGTCATTTCTTGAAAAACAGTGGTGTTCAGCGAGTATATTATGCTTTGCCCGTCCTTTATCCAAAGAATGAGGTTTGCATTTTTTAAGACATTCAGATGGTGGCTGACAGATGGCTGGCTTATGTCGAACTGATCCGCAATTTGCCCGGCTGTCATGTCCCTCTCGTCCAAAAGCTCCAAAATCCTCCTTCTCGTCGGATCCGACAAAGCCTTGAAGGTCTTATTCATGACTTTAGCCTCCTTGTTATTTAGATGTTTGTCTATATGTCTAAATATAAACCGGAAAGACACTTTTGTCAACTCCAAATATGCAAACAATTTTACAAACAAAAAAAGACCCGGAGAATCAAACTCCGAACCTTTTTATATGAAAAACAAAACCGGCGACGACTTACTCTCCCAGGCAGCTGCCCGCCAAGTACCATCAGCGCAACGGAGCTTAACTTCTGTGTTCGAGATGGGAACAGGTGTAGCCTCCGTGCCATTGTCACCGGATTTT
>PKTO01000233.1 GCA_002869095.1 Clostridiales bacterium | reverse complement strand
CATGGGCTTCCTTGCCTATGAAGTTGACATTCTTGCCAATGAATCCGTTTCCGACCGCCCCTACAATAACCTTTTTTTCTTTCGGCATATTCAAGGCGTGCATCATGATGGACATGTCGACATCGTCGAAGTATCCCCGCTTTATCAATTCCTGCTTGCCGCCGAAATATGATATTTTGCCTTCGTCCCTAAGCTTGCCCCTGAATTCAAGCTCAACGAATTCTTCTGCGGGAACGGCCATGAAGTCCAGTTCCCCGTCGAGCTCCCCGATTGCGTTCGACGCCACCAAACCTATTGCGGCTCCCATCAAGGAAGCGGCTTGAATATGGTGTCCGCAAGCATGGACAGCCCCTGTTTTCGGATCTGCCGCCCCGTGCTCAACGCATATGACAGAATCCAGCTCACCCAAAACGGCGATAGTCGGGCCATTTTTCGTTTCATTGACCCTTGCCCTGACTCCCGTCACCGCGATATTTTTTTCAGGATTGAGCCCAAGCTTTTGAAATTCGCGCGCAATGAGTTCAGTCGCCTTGTATTCCTTGTAGCCAAGCTCCGGATTCGAGAATATTTCCTCTCCTATTCCAATGATCCTGTCCCTGTTTTCATCTATGACCTCGCACACCTTTTGTTTTAATTCCTTTATATCCATTTTTGCTTCTCCCCTTTCAAAAAAAATGGGCAATCTATCGATATCAATAGATTACCCATTTAAGTCTATTTAAATAATGCCTTGCAGCTTGAGAACGATTTGTGCGATGATTGCGGAACCGAAGAATGTTCCTATGAAAACGCAAATCGCAATTATGACAATCTTCCAGCTCATTTTCTTGAGCGCTCCCAATTTATTTCCTACTGAAATCCCTGCAAAAGCCAAAATGGGTGTGGTTGTTCCGAGAAAGTTGACTTGGCCGGTAGTGCTGAGAAACCAATTTGCAGTAGGCATGAAAGGCATACTTAGCAACAGCGAAATCATCGTCGCCCATGCAAATGCCGGAAACTTGACATTCGGCAAAGCGCCTTTTATTATCAACGAAAGCTGCGCTACAAGCAAAACGACAATCATACCCGGAATGGATTGAACCGCATTGAGTCCGAATCCGATTTGTTGCCCTATCAGAATTAAAATTCCTACCAATATCAGAAGTTTAAATTGCTCCAGTGTTTTCGTCATCAGCTGTTCCCTCCTTTTTTACCGATTTTTGGCTCCAATACATTGTAGAGTTTGTTTACCAGCGGAATTGAAATGAATATGACTACATAAAGACCTGTTACCCCTGTAAGCATGTTGCTCGTTGCGGCATAGGCCAAAACCGTTTCGGACATTCCAGATGGAACAGCAGCCGCAAGAGATGAAGACGCGGCCGTCATCATGCTTCCGCTTCCCATTCCAGACGCCATTGCCAATGCGTAGGGATGAAGTCCGGTTCCCAAAGACAAGGATCCCAAAAGTCCGAAGAAAATAGTCCCAAACACGGTGCCCATCATATAAGTTCCAAGAACACCGGTGCCTTCGGGTGAATTGATTCCGTACTTTTCTCCTATTACACCAAGTGTCGGCTCTCTGCATATGCTTACCGTCGCTCCAATTGCCTCCCTCTTCATTCCCAGCAGCAAAGCGACAGGCAATGCTACAAAGATTGTGGCAATATTTCCGAGCTCCTGCAACAGAAGCGCGGGTCCTGCCTGAATTATCTTCATTATGTTCGGACCCACAAGCGTTCCATACTTGACTCCAAGCGGAAGCAAGGCAATCATTACCATTGAACCCGCAAATTCGATTACGTCGTTGTCAACAAGCTTTTTGAGAGGTGCAACAACCTTCCCCAAGATTCCCGGGGTCACCAACATCCCAAAAATCACGGCATACAGCATTGGGAGCAGAGTAACTGTTCCAGGGCCAACTGCAAATTTTTTGATACCGATAAATTCAGAAATAACAACGATAAAAAGTACAGTGATAAATGCGTTGATTAATGCTTTTGTAATTGATTTTTCGTTTGCCATCAATAATCCTCCTTTTAAAATTTTATATATTTCAAAGCCGTTTTGCGGTTCCGCATTCCGCACAACGGGTCTAAAATCAAGCTTCTGAAATCTTTATAAGCGCTCCGAGCAAAACATCCGCGCCTTTTTTTATGTCTTCATAATCTGTCGTTTCCTCAGCGCAATGGCTTCTTCCGCCTACGCTCGGGACAAATATCATTCCCACATCAGTTATCTCCGCCATAAGGCAAGAATCATGAAGGGCACCGCTGTTCATCTCTATATATTCAATGCATTTATCTTTAGCTGATTCAATTATGCTTTCGACAACCTTTTTAGAGAAAATAATGGGTTCTGTCTCAGACAAGACCCTTGAAGAAAACTCCAAACCGTGTTTTTCGCATGTCTCTTCAGTTAATTCAATCAATTCGCGCTCTACAATTTCTATTCCGTCTTTTTCGATATCCCTCACATCAACAGTAAAACAAACTTTTTCAGGTATGACGTTGGGCTCGTTTGGAAAACAGTCAATCTTTCCGACAGTTCCAACAGTTGTAGGGTTCGCGGATTCAGTTACAATATCCCTTAGACTTGCTATTACCTTTGCGGCTCCATCCATTGGGTCGTTCCTGAAATTCATGGGTGTGGCTCCTGCATGGTTGCTTTTTCCTGCAATTTCTATCTCAATCCACTTTCTTCCGGCAACAGCACCCACCACACCTACAGGGACAGACAATTCGTCAAGGACTACACTTTGTTCGATGTGCAGCTCAATCATCGCCTTTATTTCGCCTTCCTTAAAAAGGTGCCTGCGCATGTCACTTGGATCAAAGCCCCTTGCAACAGCAGCATCATGCATTGAAACACCTTTCGAATTAAAATGCTTCTTCAACGATGAAACAGGAAATTTCCCTGTCAGTATGCGGCTTCCTGCCAAAGGAAACTTGAAATTCGGACCCTCCTCCTCAACGAATACAATAAGCTCTATTGAGCATTCAGGCTGGAACTTGTTTTCAACCAGTGTCCTCAAAGCTTCCAGTCCGGCTGATACTCCGGCCACGCCGTCGAAATTGCCTCCGTTTGTCACGGTGTCAATATGGGACCCCGTCATTACAATCGGCAATGAATCGTCTTTGCCGTCGAGTCTTGCTCTGATGTTTCCCATTTGGTCGACAGATACCTTCAATCCGGTTCTTTCCATCTCTTTAATCAAATATTCTCTTGCTTTAATGTCTTCATCGCTATAAGTAAAACGCGTGGTTCCTTGACCCGGTGTAGAGTTGAATCCGGCAATTGTCTCTATGTCCAAACGGATTCTGTCCTTATTGCATTCCATCAGAGCTCTCCTTCTCCAGAAAATCAAATGCCGACTGGGCAAGTATGCCTGCGCCGATGCAAAGCGCGCTTTCATCGATATCAAATTCCTGCGAGTGCCATTCATGGACTATTCCCCGCTCTTCGTTCCTCACCCCCAGAAAATAGAAGCATCCCGGCACCTGCTCCTGATAGAGGGCAAAATCCTCTCCTCCTCCGGTCAACTCGGGAATCACGATTCCATCGTCCCCTACAATCTTGGAAACCGCCTTTCTACCGATTGCAGTCGTCTCTCTTTCATTTATTACAGCCGGCAATGTAAACTCGTATTCAAGTTCCCCTGCCGCATTGTAAGCCTCGCACGTCTTCTGGATAATGTTTTTCATGAGACGCGGCAATTGTTCTCTTACCTTCGGATCATAAGTCCTGCATGTCCCAGTCATCTCAACATACTCGCTTATCACATTGTTGGCCTTTCCTCCATTTATTGTCCCTATTGATATGACTGCGGTCTGGAATGCTGATATTTTTCTTGAAACAATTGACTGCAGGTTCATGACAACGGCGGAAGCCGCAAGTATGGCATCCCTGCCTCTGTCCGGAATCGCTCCGTGGGAACTTTCTCCATATATTCGTATTCCGGTGGTGTCGACCGCCGCCATAAGCGGACCTTCCTTCACACCGACCGAACCCGCAGGAATGTTGGGCGAATTGTGCAATCCGAATATAGCGTCGACCTTGGGATTTTCAAGGACACCGTCTTCTATCATCGCCTTTGCGCCCTGATTTATCTCTTCAGCAGGCTCGAATATAAACTTCACGGTTCCCTTCAGGTCTTTCCTGACCTTTCCAAGAAGCATTGCCGCCCCAAGGAGAGATGTCGCATGGCTGTCGTGCCCGCAGGCATGCATGACTCCTTCGATTTTCGATTTGTATTCAACATCATTCATTTCTGTGATGGGCAGAGCGTCTATATCCGCTCTGAGAGCAACCACCTTTCCCGGCTTGCCTCCCTTCAATATTCCCACTACGCCCGTTTTGCCTACATTCTCAATCACTTCTATTTCTGATTCCTCAAGAAGTTCGACGATTCTTTTTCCTGTCTCGAATTCCTTAAAACTCAACTCGGGATTTTCGTGAAAAAATCTCCTGATTCGAATAAGCTTGTCGCTTATGCATTTGGCTTCATCCTTGAAATCGATTGTCATCAACTCCCCTTTTATTATCCTGATTTAAGATATTCTTTTAAATATTCTAAAAATTTAAGTATAAATCAATTTTACACTTATTGACCTTTTGATGCTTTTATCATAATTAACATATCTTTTAACAAATTCGTCATTGATGCGATGCTCCCATCAAAAAACACCGTTGGGTTTACAGCCTGCTGTAAACATGGCTGCTTATCAGACATTTTCAGTCAACAGCAATCATTTTTCCATGCAACTAAAAGAAGGACCCATCTCAAAGAGATGAATCCTTCTTTTTATAATCTGATTCTCCAGTGGTTTTCCGCTCAAATTCATGTACTGCTTTTTACTATAAAAATCTTTAATTCATATTGATTTTTAGCCGACCTTTTGCTCGACCTTTTCAGCCTCTGCTTCACTGCTTTCAGCTGCGAATGCTTTGAAAGTCGAATAAATAGCTGCGAACATTATGAATATGAATGGGAACGCAGCCACAATTGACGCTGTTTGCAATGGTTTTAGACCACCTGCCAACAACAAAGCCGTTGCCAATACTGATTGGATAAGACCCCAAATGAATTTCTTTTTGTTCGAAGGGTTCAAATCGCCATGCTCGGAGAACATTGCCAATACAAATGTTGCCGAGTTTGCTGATGTGATGAAGAATGTGCAAAGAAGTACCAATGTCATTGCGGACAATACCACTGCCAATGGATACTGGTCATAAACAATAAAGAGTGCCGTTTCCGGGCTTGCTGGCAATGCGGCCAATGCTTCCAAACCAAGTTTTGAAATCATGTCGATGCCCATTCCGCCAAATACTCCAAACCACATGAATGATGCGAGTGTCGGCGCAATAATAACTCCCATTACGAATTCTTTGACAGTTCTGCCTCTTGAAATACGGGCAATGAAGGATCCTACAAATGGTGCCCATGCAATCCACCATGCCCAGTAGAATACAGTCCAACCGTTGGTCCAACTGTTGTCACTGAGAATATTGAGATGCAAACTGTCAATAATGATGTTGTTGAGATAAAGTCCAACACCCTCGCAGAACGCGCTGACCATTATCAGCTTGGGACCTACAATAACACTCAAGACAAGCAGGCCTATTGCAAGATAAAGGTTTATGTCGCCCAATAATGCAATTCCTTTTTCGATTCCCGCTACAGCCGTCCAGATATATAATACAGTAATAACCGCGATAATACCGATTTGAACAGGTGCATTGATCGGCACTCCAAACACATAATTCATTCCACTGTTTATTTGAAGTGTGCCCATTCCCAATGATGTTGCCACTCCTGCAACAGTTGCGAATATGGCTAATATGTCGATTGTTTTACCCATCCATCCCTTAGCGCCTTTTTCACCGTAAAGAGGAATGAAAAGACTGCTTATCAGCCCGGGATAACCTTTTCTGAATTGGAAATATGCAAGTCCCAATCCGATGATTGCGTAGTTTGCCCATGCATGGAATCCCCAGTGCTTGAGGGAAGCTCTCATCGCAAATCTTACGGCTTCTTCGCTGCCGGGAACCAATCCGCCAGGAGGATTCATGAAGTGAGACAGTGGCTCGGATACTCCCCAGAAAACAAGCCCGATGCCCATGCCTGCTCCAAATAGCATTGCAAACCATGATTTCGTAGAATAGTCGGGAGTAGAGTCATCCGGTCCCAACTTGATTTTTCCATATTTGCTGAATGCAAGTATGAAAGAAGCAATTATAAAAACAAAAATAGCTATTAAGTACAACCAGTTAAAATTAACAGTCAGAAAACTCATTAAGTTGGCCATGAGAACACCAAAGCTCTCATTGAAAATCAATCCCCAGAGTGCCATAACGGAAACAACTACCAACGACACCAGGTATACAGCATTAGATTCTTTTTTCTTTTCCATTGTCCCCCATCCTTATAATTTGGCTTATTATGCAATTCGTAGATAAATACAGCGATTCGTCAATACATTTTCTTTGAGCAAAGAAAACCACACTAAATCACAATGTCTCAATTTCTTTCCGTCGCATCACATCCTTATATTTTGACTTTAAATACAGTTTGCTCACTGACATCAGTTGTCAGAGTATCGAGGGCTACGCCTACTCGGTGATATCTCAAGTCCATTTGCTCTTGATCGCTCAATTCGGGATTGCCCAAGGGGTAAGGAATCGATACTGTAGGCACAATTCTGTTTGCCCCAACCGTTGTTGCTACCGGGATAAGATTGCACATTAAGACATTAGGGAAACCTGCTCTTTCAAAAGTCTTGACCATCGTTGCACCGCAACGAGTACAAGTTCCTCAGGTGGCTATTTGGACAATCGCGTCCACCCCTGCCTCTTTGAGATAAGGAATCATTTCCCCTGCCATTCTTGCGGCTTCCCCTTCAGCTGTACCTGTCCCTACTGTTGCATAGAAATAGTCATGCAGCTTACCTATTTTCCCTTCTTCTTCATATTTTCTCAATACGTCAATCGGCACTACGACATTTGGATTTGCATTTGCTACCGTATTGTCATATCCGCCATGTATCGTCTTATAAACTCCACTTTCCAAGGATGCTTCACCGGCTATGCAATAGCGTCCCCATCTGGTTGCGGAGGATGACTGTATTTTGTCGGGATTGTCCACCGGAACAATACCCCCTGATGAAACAACGGCAATTTGGGCCTTGGAAAGATCTTTGATTGGCGGAGCAACAGGAACTCTGTCCAATTTGGGAATCGGAAGTTCTGAAACAAATTCCTCTCCCGCCATCTTCTTTATAAGCATGTCCACAGCTCTGTCAGCTGCTTCTGCACCATCTTCTCTCCAAACCTGATGGCGAATGCCTCTTACAAAAAACCCTTCTTTTTCTGCTTCCAAAAGGGTTTCTCCGTCAAGTATTTTATCTCCCAGAACACCCATTTTTTTAGTGTCTTTTCGCATTGCGGCAGCGCTTTTTCCGCCCGGGAATATATATGTATCTTTTTTAAACATTTCAACACCCGGATTTTCTTCATGCATCGAAGTGATTGTCTTTACTCCGAATGCGTTTTCCACGTGCTTGCAAATAGTACCGCATGCAACACCGTAACGACCCGCTTGGAACGCAGGACCTGCAAAGAATATGTCAAAATCTATACCCTCCAAAAATCCATTTATCGTCTCAATGGCTTCTTCGGTATTTGATCCCATGAAGTTGTCTCCACATATAATAGTGTGCGTTATTTCTGCGTTTTTAAGATTTGTCTTGAGAGCAAGCCCCGGGCCAACCAAACCTTCTCTGATTTCCGGTGCATGATCGGCTTTTTCTTCTCCGCCGATGCCTGCGAAAAACTGATTGATATATAGAACCGCTTTTTTCATGATTTTGTCCTCCTTCCACTAAAATTCCTTTACCATTTTCTTGGACGAACCACAAACATGGTCACCACAAAACATGGAGTCGTTAAGCATAATAATTGAACCGTCAGGTCTGACTGATGGTCCCAATTCCTCGTCAAACGCCCATCCACCGGATATTCCGTCTCTGGCTAGAGATTCCAACTCTCCGATGACAGTCTTCATTGGCGGCAGTTCAACAAGTTCAGACACATTTCCACACGAAACGATGGCATTCGCCTCCTCGGCCAATGTGACAAGCGGCTGTGAATGGCCGTCTCTTCCAGTACATTCATTGGTCATTCCAACCGTTTTAATTCCCATATCCTCCAATGCAACTATGCAGCCTATGAAGTCTGCATCCGTATTTCCGTATCCCTCTTCTCCGATTATTGCGCCATCCGCGCCAACCATTTGCGCAAGCTTTGAAGCTACTATAATCGATCTCTCTTTTTGCTCCAAAGACACATTCAAGTTAGACATTATGACACCCAAGAAGTTGACTGTCTTTCCGTGCTCCTTATAAAGTCTCTTGATTGTAGGATTGTTTTGGAATTCATATGTAGAAAATTTCGAGGAACAACACATATATGAAGCACCGATGACTGCTCCATCCAAAACTTCATTGGGATGTACAAGCGTTGGTACGAACTGATTCAAATCCCAACCATAATAGAGAACATTGTAGCCTTTTTCTTCCATCTGTGATTGCGGCTGCATTATATATACAACTGAAGGCAATGCTTCAACTTTGGAATCGCGTTTAATGATGCTTCCCAACTCAAATACTTCAATTTCGTAAGGCTCTTCATCTTCAACGGCTTTTGCGAGGAATTCCGCCAATTTATGGGCTCCCCATCTGATTGCCTTGTTCTTCTTTTGAGCGCTTTGCCTTTCAAATTCCTCATCCGTATCCGCAACAAGACAAATATTTACCAATTGCGAAAACATTGTATATTTTGCTCCCTCACCGGACATGTCGATAAGTCCGTCGCCAAAACTTCCCCAATGCTTTCCAACCGCAAGAACGCTGCAGCCTTTTAATGCGTTTGTCCTTCCTAGTCCGGCTTGAGACAAGCCTCCCGTTACTCCCGGGAATGCGGCATCATCCGAACCGACTTTTGCTCTGGGCTCGATAGCTTCTTTGACAGGTACAATCCGGGTTTCGTCTCCCGGATGAGTTATGACAATGTCACAATCGGTTATATGTTGATCTTCTTTGACATAAGCAATTGCTTCTTCTTTGTTGATTGTAAATATACCTTTTGAAAACTTGGTGACATCTCCGAACTTAACTTCCTTAACAAAAAAATTGCCTATTTCCAATTTCATGAAATCCCTCCTCCATATCTTTTTCTGCCTTTTCATTCATTATAGATAAATTAACAATGTTTGTCAACGCGTTCATTGTGTGTTCTTGTTCATTTTTTCCTTACTGTTCATTTTTGGGCTTGCGTTTATCTTATGTTCGCGTTCATATTATGTACTTGTTGCTATTTGTACTCACTTCCACACAGATTTTTCATAAGTTCACATCTTTTCCTTTTACTCGTTCATTTTTTCAATTGTATGCTGTTATATGAAGCATTATGCCAATTGTTGACAGCTATTGTGTTTTCAGTCGCCAGAATATTGTTAAATAATAATCATTCAATGCAAAAAAGAACCTGAAAACATATCGATTTGATTGTTTTCAGGTTCTTTAACCGGTTTATTTTTCAAAAATATGAATCAAAAACCTCAGCAAGGAAGGGATTCCTTGGATACATAGCCCGCATCCGCAAGGACTTCAAGGGCTTTTTCCAGCTTGCTCTCGCTGACCATCACCATGGGGCCTGTACATCCCATGCCGCTTTCGGCGTAGATTCCAGCTTTGCAAAGGGAGTCCACCGCATCCTCAAGGTCCATTATGTCTATTCCCGAGACCGAGCCTGTGACTACTTCCTTTTCGGGCATCTCCACTTTTTCT